>JAYVPZ010000481.1:0-3524 GCA_043757105.1 Aestuariivirga sp.
ACGGCGGAAGTAATCCTGAAGTTCAGGACGAAAGTGGCGACACGGGTTCAGGCGGCGGCTTGATTGCGCTCATCGGTAAATGGACACGCGGCACACCTAAACCTCAAGTCACTGTGGCTGCAGCAGCACCAGCTGCTCCGCCAGTTGATTCAGTTTATGCAGGTTCAGAAGACGACATGGCCGATCTTTCAGCTGATGCCGCTGTGGCACCTGCAAAGAAGCCAACACCATTGGCCGGAACTAAAGTTAATTCTGACCAAATGGCGTCCCTCGGCGATCTTGCTCAAGATGCAGCCACCGTGCCGAAGCCAAAGCTGGCATCAATTACGAAGCCAGAATTAGTTCCGCCAGAACCTTTGGTTGAAACTGCTGACAATGGCGCTGCCGAACCGCAAGTGAAGCAAGGCTATCCCGTACCAAAGCCACGTTTAAAGCCTGTTGAAATTATGCTGATGGCTGCAGCCAACATGAAGCCTGCGCGGCAAGTGATCAGAATTTCTGCGGCATCAGCGCCACCCGATAATCAAATCGGCAATGCACCTTCACCTTTAAGCAGCTCGGCTCTCAGCACATTGATGGAACAAGCTTCGGCCGAACCAGAATTGGTCGTGAAAACTCAAGTGCCTAGTAAAAAGGGCAAAGGTAATTTTGCTGCTGAATTGCGAGATGGCACAGCTAGCGACGCCCCATTGATCAAGCCGCTCATTGCATCTGCTGGCGGCAGTGACATCGACTGGTGGCCACAACTTTCATTAAACGCCGCAGCAGCCATTCGCCGCGACGGCGCGCCATCAATGATTGGTACAGACACTGATTCCACATTGCCCAAAGAAGCATCGTTGACCGCAGATTCGAACGAAACTTGGACTAGTCAACAAACCGCAGATGGCAAAGGCGATTTGCAAGTTGTCAACCGCGAAGGCAAAGGCAGTTTGGAGCTTCCAAAACGCAAGCCTTCTGTGAAGTTGCTTAAGGTTGGACAGTTAGTTACGCAGTAAGGGCGTATTCTTGGCGAGGCCGCTCAAGCCGCCTCGCTAACCACCGTCATCCCCAGCGCGGCAAGATACAAATCAATCATCGCTTCTTCTTCAGAACGCTCGTGCGGTTCTTTTTTGCGAAGTGAAATAACCTTGCGCAAAATCTTAATGTCAAAGCCATTGCCCTTGGCTTCGGCATAAACTTCTTTGATGTCCGCAGCGATAGTTCGCTTCTCTTCTTCAAGTCGTTCAATACGCTCGACGATGGTTTTAAGCTGGCCTTCAGCGAAATTAGTTTTGGTAATGTCTGCCACAAAAGTCTCCGATAGTTAAATTTAATGTGATGGGGGTTTGATTGTTTGGGTGGGGCCGGATTGGTGTTTGGCCTTCCACTCTTCATAGGACATGCCATAAACATGTTGGCGGGCATCGTCTTTTGTCAAAGCAATGCCTTGCTCCTTGGCTGCATCTTCCATCCAGTTGGAAAGGCAATTACGGCAAAAACCAGCGAGATTCATAAGGTCAAGGTTCTGAACGTCGTCGCGGCCACGCAAATGTTTAACCAACCTCCGAAATGCAGCAGCTTCCAATTCTGTTTTTGTCTTGTCATCTAAGCTCATGACGCAAATCCTTCTTAAGGTTACATAGGCGCTCAATTCCTGAACGCCAATCAAGTTTTCGCTGTCATCCACAGGCCGAAACACTTGTACACGCCACCATATTGCCCTAGTTCTATGGCGATTTTAATGATTTGAAACGGCAATTGGAGGCGACAGCATGAGGAGCAATTTCTGGATCGGGCTTGGGGCAACAATGCTTCTTTGTGCCGCCGGAACCCCTGCAAAGGCTGACTTAAAACTCTGCAACAACACTGCCAGTCGCGTTGGCGTTGCCATTGCGTATAAAGATAAAGAAGGCTGGGCTTCCGAAGGCTGGTGGACTGTAAAATCCAAAGAGTGCTTGCCCTTGCTGAAGGGCGCACTCATCGCCCGCTATTACTATGTTTATGCGGTTGATAATGAAAAAGGTGGATCATGGGGCGGCAAATCACAAATTTGCATCCGTGATAAAATCTTCACAATTCGCGGTATTGATAATTGCACGGAGCGTGGCTTCCAAAAACAAGGTTTCTTTGAGGTCGATACAGGCGAAGAATCCGATTGGACTGTTTCTCTCTCCGGCGACAAAACAACACAAGGTCAATAATTTTGCATCGTAAACGTAAAGTCAAAATCTTGGCCACACTAGGCCCGGCATCCAATACACTTGAGATGATCGAAAGACTGTTCATCGCAGGTGTCGATGTGTTCCGCATTAACATGAGCCACACAGATCATGCGACGCTTAAAATGCTGCATGGCTATATCCGCGCCATAGAAGAAAAAGTGAACCGCCCCATCGGTATCCTCGCAGATTTGCAAGGTCCCAAGATCCGTATTGGCACCTTCACTGAAAAAGAAGTGAAGCTGATTGCGGGTGATTCATTTGCCTTCGATACCGACACCACACCGGGCGATGCCACACGTGTTTACCTGCCACATCCTGAAATTTTTGCAGGTGCTAAGGCGGGCGACAGTCTATTGCTCAATGACGGTCGTCTGCGTGTTGAAATCACCAAGGCTACGCCAACACGTCTTGATACAAAAATTATTTATGGTGGCATGCTGTCCAATCGCAAAGGCGTTAACCTGCCAGATACGGTGTTGGCCATTCCCGCATTGACTGAAAAGGACCGTGCTGATTTAGAAGCGGCTGCAAGCCTTGGTGTAGATTGGATTGCGCTCTCATTCGTGCAGCGTGCTGAAGACGTGGCTGAGGCACAGCGCCTTGTCAAAGGCCGCGCCGGTGTTATGGCTAAAATTGAAAAGCCATCTGCGCTTCCTGTCCTCGATGAAATTTTGAAAATCGCCGACGGCCTGATGGTGGCGCGTGGCGATTTGGGCGTTGAACTTCCGCTCGAAACCGTGCCCGCTCGTCAAAAACAAATAACCCGAATGGCAAGGCGCTTCGGCAAGCCCGTGGTTGTGGCAACGCAAATGCTAGAATCAATGATCACTGAGCCAGTGCCAACGCGCGCTGAAGTATCAGACGTAGCAACCGCTGTTTATGAAGGTGCAGACGCTGTCATGCTATCTGCTGAAAGTGCGTCTGGCGCATGGCCTGAAAAGACCGTGCAAACCATGGATAAGATCGCCCAATCGGCCGAGACTGACCAATATTATGGCAGCATCATGCACTCGCAGCGCACTGAACCTGGCGCGACCGCGGCCGACGCAATTTCAGCCGCCGCCCGCCAAATTGCCGAGACTCTGCAAGTTCCTGCAATCGTTTGTTACACGGGTTCAGGCTCGACAGGCGCACGCGTGGCGCGTGAACGCCCAAGCATGCCTATCTTGGCCCTCACGCCTATTGTCAACACAGCGCGTCGTCTAGCCTTAACATGGGGCACGCATGCGGTATTAGTCAAAGACGCGAAGACATTGGATGAAATGTTCGCCAATGCCGGCGAAATCGCTTTCGTTGAAGGTTTTGCCAAATCCGGCGAGC
>JAYVPZ010000482.1:0-13817 GCA_043757105.1 Aestuariivirga sp.
TTAATCGTTTCGGCCAGCAGTTTTATGCCGGGTTCAATTTTCTTTTCATCAATTGATGAGAATGCCAATCGAAAATAATTGCGCGGCTGTTGATGCGCGCCAAAATTTACGCGCCCCGGTTCGATCACAATACTTTTTGCGGCAGCGGCTTTGGCCAATACTTCGCTATCTAATTTCGCTACACCCTTCACCCAATAACTGGTTCCACCAAATGAAGGAATGCGCGACGAACTCGGAAAATGCGTTTCAAGCGCTGCCCCCATAACCTCCCAGCGTGTGCGATAGGCCTTGTGTAATCGTCTGATTAAAGTGTCGTGATGGCCAAGTGACAAAAACAATGCCACTGTACGTTGATTATTGCTCGGTGCATGCCGCACCATCAATCGGCGCAATGCTCTAGCCTCAGCAATCAAAGCTTTCGGCCCAACCATAAAACCGATGCGAAGTCCGGGGAATAGCGTCTTGGAGAGCGAACCCACATAAACCACGCGCCCCTCATCATCGAGCGACTTGAGAGCAGGGCAGGGCTCGTTCACATAATTGGTTTCAAACTCGTAATCATCTTCGATGATGATGAAATCTTTCTCCGAAGCCTTTTTCAAAAGCGCCATCCGCCGCTCCAATGGCATAGTGACTGTTGTCGGAAATTGATGGCTCGGCGTGGTGAAAACCACATCAGCATCATCAAGCTGTGGGCCTACCACCAAACCTTTTTCGTCCAGCGGCACCACTTTCACTTTATCAGTGGCCAGCTTAAACATGTTGCGCATGTCAGGATAACCCGGATCTTCCATCGCCACCGTCGTGCCGCGATCAACCAACAAACTCGTCAACAGAAACAAAGAATTCTGCGCACCCAGCGTCACCAAAATCTCATCGTCAGCCGCCATGATGCCCCGGCGTGGCAAAATGCGGCGGCGAATTTGCTCAACCAGCAAAGGATCATCTGTAGCCCAAGTGTCATTGGTCCAGGCCCCAAACCATTTCTTGCCCAGCGCCTGTCTGGTACAATCACGCCATTCTGCCAGCGGAAACAGATTGTGGTCAACTTGGCCATAGATAAACGGATACTCGTAACTCTGCCAATCTAGCGGCTTCACAGCATTTTCCAAAACATTGGGCCGCTGCTTCACGCGCGATCCCCAATCAAGTTCAGACGATACTTTTGCAACACCATTTTTGGAAGACCGGGGCTTGGCAACCGTGTCGTCAATCGCCTTATCAGAAACGAAATAACCTGAACGTTCCTTGGCTAAAAGATAGCCATCATCCAGCAGCCCTTGATAGGCCAGCACCACTGTGTTGCGCGAAACCCCAAGCGATTTCGCCATCTTGCGGGTCGAAGGAATGGGTTCAGACTTATCAAGTTTCTGATCCAAAATCGCCGAAACGAGCGCCTCTCGAATTTGAGTTTGCAACGAAGCATATTCGCCTCGTCTGATATGAATAAGCCAATCGCGCATATTAGAGTCCAATGCCAAGAATTGGCTCTACCATAGTACCAGATTGAAAACTTGCCAAGTGCTGGCCCAACAAACACGAATAATATGGGCCATAGTGTGCCTCGCAATGTTTGGCTAACGTCTCTATTATGCGAGTCTTTCCCCAACCACAAATCAACACCAGCCCCAAAAATTGGGACGAGGTCAAAACAACCACTTGCTACATGTGCGCCTGCCGCTGCGGCATCAAAGTGCATCTGAAAGACGGCAAGGTCATATACATTGATGGCAATCGCGATCACCCCGTCAACAAGGGTGTGATTTGCGGCAAGGGTGCTGCGGGCATCAAACAGCATTATTCGCCAGCGCGACTGTCAAAGCCTTTGATCCGCGTGGGTGAGCGCGGTTCAGGCGAGTTCCGCGAGATTGAATGGGAGGAGGCTTTGCGCACGGCAACGCTCTGGCTCTCCGAAGCCCGCAACACTAATCCAGCCAAACTTGCGTTCTTTACCGGCCGCGATCAATCCCAAGGCCTCACCGGCTGGTGGGCCTCGCAATTCGGCACGCCGAACTATGCAGCCCATGGCGGGTTTTGTTCGGTCAATATGGCAGCCGCTGGGCTTTATACATATGGCGGTTCATTCTGGGAATTCGGTGAGCCGGATTGGAAACACACAAAATATTTCTTGCTTTTTGGTGTTGCTGAAGACCACGCATCGAACCCTTTGAAAACGGGATTGGGCAAACTCAAAGCCCGAGGCGCAAAAATTGTTTCGATCAATCCGGTGAAGACGGGTTATTCGGCAATCGCCGATGAATGGGTGGGAATTACGCCGGGTACGGATGGTTTATTTGCGGGCGCTTTGATCCACTGCCTGCTCGAAGCACAAAAAATCGACGGCGAATATTTGTCGCGTTACACAAATTCGCCTTGGCTGGTGATCGAAAACCAAGGTTGCGCTGATGATGGTCTCATCTTGCGCAACGCGGCGGGAACGCCATTGGTATGGGATCCAACAACGAACGCCACCAAAGTGGCCATGACCTTTGGTTCCGATCCGTCTCTGCTAGGCCGATTTACTTTGCCCGATGGCCGCAAAGTGGTGACGTCTTTCACGCTTCTAGCTGAGCGTTTTAGCAGTGATGAGTATTCGCCCGAAACCGTTGCCACGAAATGTGGTGTGTCTGCCGAAACCACAAGGCGCATCGCATCCGAGTTGGCGCACACGGCTTTCAATGAGCCAGTGGAACTTGATATTCCATGGACGGATTATCTTGGTCGCCGACATGAGAAAACCATCGGCCGCCCCATCGCCATGCATGCCATGCGCGGCATCAGCGCGCATTCAAACGGTTTCCAAACCTGCCGCACCATTCATATTTTGCAGATTATTTTGGGCACAATTGATGTGCCCGGCGGCACACGCTATAAACCGCCATTCCCGAAATCCATTCCGCCCAACGTAAAGCCTGCTGGCAAAGTAGGGCAAGTAAAACCCAACACGCCATTGCCCGGCCCACCATTAGGCTTCGTCAACAGCCCCGAAGACTTGTTGGTTGATGAGCAAGGCACTCCTCAGCGCATCGATAAAGCCTATTCATGGGACGCGCCTCTCTCTGCGCACGGCATGATGCATATGGTCATCAACAATGCCGCCAAGGGCGACCCTTACAACATCGACGTGCTGTTTATGTATATGGCGAACATGAGTTGGAACTCCGCCATGAACGTGCCTGATACCATCAGTGCACTGACGAATAAACGTGCCGATGGCGAATATGTGATCCCGAAAATTATATACTCTGATGCTTATGCAAGTGAGATGGTGTATTACGCCGATTTGATTTTACCAGATACTACCTATCTGGAGCGTTGGGATTGCATCTCAATGCTCGACCGCCCGATCTCGGAGGCGGACGGCCCAGCGGACTCCATCCGCCAACCTGTTGTCGAGCCTGACCGTGATGTGCGCCCATTCCAAACCGTTCTGCTTGATCTCGGTGCGCGCCTCGGCCTGCCGGGCATGACCAATGCCGATGGCAATCCGCGCTATCCCGGCGGCTACCCTGATTACATCGTGAATCATGAACGTGCCCCCGGCCTCGGGCCGCTTGCGGGCTTCCGCGGAAAAGACGGCACAGCAGCGGGCAGGGGGCAGGTGAACCCCAATCAGCTCAAAGCCTATATCGATAATGGCTGCCACTGGTATCGAGAGCTGCCCGACAACATGAAATATTATCGGCATGTGAATTGGGATTATTTGGACTGGGCCACCTTCTTCGGTTTCCTACCGCGCCCTGATCCGATCATTCATCATGTCTATTCCGAAACGCTGCAAAAGTTCCGCCTCTCGGCGCGTGGCCACGGCAAAGTGCAACCACCAGCAGAACACAAAAAACGTATCGAAACTTATTTTGATCCGATCCCGTTTTGGTATCCTCCCTTCGAAGGCACCATGGTCAGCGAAACTGAATTCCCCATGCACGCCATCACCCAGCGCCCTATGGCGATGTATCATTCTTGGGGCTCACAAAATTCCTTGCTCCGCCAAATTCTGGGCCGTAACTGGCTCTACCTCCACAAAAACCGCGCTGATAAATTAGGCATCAAAGAAGGTGATTGGGTCGATGTAGTTTCGCACCACGGCAAAATCAAAGGCCAAGCCAAATTATTGGACGGTCAAAATGAGGACACAGTCTGGACCTGGAACGCCATCGGCAAACGCTCAGGCGCTTGGGGCCTTTCCCCAGACTCTCCCGAATCCAAAAAAGGATTCCTGCTCAACCACTTAATCAGCGATCTTCTTCCAGAACGTGAAGGCGGATATCGCTATTCCAACAGCGATCCGATTACCGGACAAGCAGCGTGGTATGATCTGCGCGTGCGGGTTGAGAAAAGTGCCGATCAGAAGAATGAGAGCTGGCCGCAGTTTCCAAAATTGAAGTCACTCAAAAAGGCCTTTGCCAAATGACCTTGCTCCCCACCCCCTCCGCCAAAAAGCTCGGCCTCGTCATTGACCTCGACACCTGCGTCGGCTGTCAAGCTTGCGCCACCTCTTGTAAAGAATGGAACGCGCAAGGTGAATCAGGCCCGCTGACCGATACGGATCCGCAAGGTGCCGACGTCACTGGCCCGTGGTTCAACCGCATTCATGGCTATGAAGTGAAAGAGCAGGGGCGCGAGGATAGCCGCATCGTCAATTTCCCCCGTTCCTGCCTGCATTGCGAAGAGCCAGCCTGCGTTACCGTCTGTCCGACTGGTGCATCGTACAAACGCGCCGAAGATGGCATTGTATTGATTAACCCCGACACTTGCATCGGCTGTAAGCTTTGCTCTTGGGCATGCCCTTATGGCGCACGCGAATATGACTACACCCAAGGTGTGATGAAAAAATGCACGCTCTGTGTTGACCGGATTTATAACACCAACCTCGAACCCGAAGACCAAGTGCCAGCCTGTGTGAAAGCCTGCCCAACGGGTGCCAGACATTTTGGCGATTTGGGCGATGCGAACTCGGATGTGTCACTGCTGGTAAAAGAACGCGGTGGCTATGACCTGATGCCCGAGATGGGTTATAAACCAACCAACAAATATTTGCCTCCCCGTGCAAGGCGCAATACACCGCAAGCTCATATCGAAAAACTGCCGAAGTCTGATGGCTCAACGATGGAAAAGCTATTTCTCTGGGCTGATAAATTATTAAGCACCAAAGGCGCATCCGCCGCAGCGAACCCACAAGACCATTCAGGAAAATTAGAAGGATGAACCTCCAACACCTTTCCCCATTCCTCCCCTCCTACAGGGGAGGACAGTCATGCGGGACGCATGACAGGAGGGGGCCGAGTTATGTGCGCTGGCCCCTCCCGTCACGCAAACGCGTGACACCCTCCCCTGAAGTAGGGGAAGGATAGGGTTATGAACCCCGCTTATTCCGTCATCCTTTTCACTACTGCGTCGGGCGCTGGATACGGCCTGCTGTCGATGTTAGCTCTAGCAGGAGCCAGCCATGGCCGCGCATCAACACTCGCTTTCGCATTCACATCGCTGTTCATCGCATTGGCCCTCATAACAACAGGCCTTCTGTCATCTACGTTGCACTTAGGCCGCCCCGAACGCGCATGGCGGGCCTTCTCGCAATGGCGCTCATCATGGTTGTCACGCGAAGGCGTGGCCGCGATTATCACCTATCCAATCGCCCTTGCATTCGGTGCGTGCTGGTCTGGTCTTGTTGTTGCACCATCACTCATCGCGCCCTTAGGCTATGCCACCGCGATCATTTGCACCGTCACAGTTATCTGCACCGCGAAAATTTATTCAACTCTCAAGACCATTCGTGCATGGAACCAGCCATTGGTCGTACCCATTTATCTCGCATTCGCACTGGCCACAGGTTCCGTTCTGCTGGCAGCCATCGCAACATTCTTTGGTCGCTTCGTAATTTTCCAATCCATCCTCTCTATGATAGCTATCGTCGCCGCCTGCGTTTTGAAATTCATTTATTGGCGCATGTTAGAACGCGCCAAGCGCACGCACACCATGGCCGCCGCCACTGGTCTGGGCGAGGGCGTGCGCCAATGGGAAGTGCCACACACGTCGATGAATTTCATCATGAAAGAAATGGGTTATGTGGTCGGACGGCGTCATACGCAAAAGCTCCGCGTGTTGACACTGCTTTTTCTCAATATAAGTTTCGTGCTGATGTACCTCGCAATAAACTGGCCATGGCTTACTTATTTCGCAGTGCCTCTGGTAACGATGGGTGCATGGGTTGAACGCTGGTTATTTTTCGCAGAGGCCGAGCATGTGGTGGGTCTGTTCTATGGCAAGCAAAGCGCTTGATCGCGCCTACGCAATCATATAAAGAAACCTTTATATAGTTTTTTCGAGGTTCCACGATGCAAAAGCAAACTTTCACCCAAGCCCTGAACAGCCGCCCCTGGATGCTGGCCGATGGGGCCACTGGCACCAATTACTTTCAAATGGGCCTGATGTCGGGTGATGCGCCAGAAATGTGGAATGTGGAGCATGCTGACCGCGTGCGAACATTGCACCGCCAATTCATTGAAGCGGGCGCTGATATTGTGCTCACCAATACCTTCGGCGGAAATCGCCACCGTTTGAAATTGCATGACGGGCAGACCCGCGTTCGTGAGCTCAACATGGCTGCCGTGAAAAACGCACGCGCCGAAGCTGATGCTTTCACCAGCCGTCAGATTTTTGTCGCAGGCAGCATTGGCCCGACAGGCGAAATCTATATGCCCGTCGGAACCTTCCCCTTTGAAGAAGGCGTTTCCGCATTTGCCGAACAAGCCGCCGCCCTCAAAGAAGCAGGCGCTGATGTGCTGTGGATTGAAACCATGTCAGGCGAGGAAGAACTTCGCGCAGCTGTTGAAGGCGCTGCCACAGCTGGCTTACCAATTGTCACCACCATGAGCTTTGACACCAATGGCCGCACCATGATGGGCATCACACCGACAGCATTTGGCGCATTGGCCTCTTCGCTTTCAACGCAACCTGTGGCCATTGGCGCAAACTGCGGCGTGGGCGCTTCGGAACTCATCGCAACCGTTATGGGCATCACCGCCGCAAGGCCAGACGCGCATGTAGTGGCCAAAGGCAATTGCGGCGTGCCGCAATACCGCGATGGCCACATCCATTACACGGGAACACCAGAATTGATGGCAGACTATGCCCGCATCGCGCTGGACGCAGGTGCGCGGATCATCGGCGGCTGCTGTGGCACCAGCCCAGAACATCTGGCCTCCATGCGCCAAGCTTTGGAAGGCCACACCAGAGGTCCAAGGCCAACTGTTGAATTGGTTGAAGCTAAACTCGGCGAAGTTTCAGCCTTGGCTAAAGGCATTGACCAAGCCGCAGACGGCGCAGCAAGACGCGAACGCCGCCGGAGTTAGGACGTGGACGTAGCCATCACCGAATTGATCAATAGTCTCAGCGGTAAAAACATTATTGTCGATCAGTTTTTCATTTTGATCACAAAATGTGGCGTGCCGTTGATGGTGTTGGCTGTTATCTTTCAATGGTGGGGAAAGCGCCCGCGTGAGGAATTACGCCGAACAACAATTATCGCCGGACTGACATTTTTATTGGGCCTTCTGATCGCACAATTCATATTGCTCTTTATCCATCGCATTCGGCCCTATGATGCAGGTGTCAGCCACTTGATTATAGACAAAACTGTTGACTGGTCATTTCCGTCTGATCACGCCATCGCCTCAACGTCTATCGCCTTTGCGTTTTTAATAAATAGCTTTCGCAAACATGCCTTGGCCTTCTTTTGCGCTGCAGCGCTTGTGTGCTTCTCCCGTATCTATGTGGGCATGCATTATGTCAGCGACATTCTTGGTGGAGCAGGGCTGGCGCTGTTAACGGCATATGCAGTGAACAGGTTTTACCTGCGTGGTTCAAGACTGGATCAATGGCTGGTGAGTTGGTTTTAACCCGCTCACATCACCTTATCAATCACGGCCTTCAACCGCGCCACTGTGCCTTCAACATTGGTCAGTTTATCGAGACCAAATAGCCCCAGCCGGAATGTTTTGAATTCTGGCCCTTCGCCCACTTGCAGGGGAACGCCAGCTGCGATCTGCATGCCTTCGGCGATAAATTTTTTGCCGTTCTGAATGTCTGGATCATCGGTATAAGACACCACAACACCCGGCGCGCCGAAGCCTTCGGCAGCGAGGGATTGAACGCCCTTGGCCGCCAGCAAAGCGCGAACGCTCTTTCCCAAAGCCCACTGAGCATCTTTCAATTTCTCAAAACCCAACGCTTGCGTTTCCTTCATGGCATCACGAAAGCCGAGAAGGGCGTCAGTCGGCATTGTGGCGTGATAGGCAAACCCACCGCCTTCATAAGCCACCATCATGGCCCGCCATTTTTTAAGGTCGATGGCAAAACTGTTGGAAGTTGTTTCCGGCAATTTTTCTTCCGCGCGTTTCGACATCATCACCAATCCTGCAGAAGGCGAGGCCGACCAACCTTTTTGCGGGGCCGAGATCAACACGTCCACGCCCGTTGCTTTCATATCAACCCAGATGGCGCCTGAAGCGATGCAATCCAACACCATGAGAGCGCCCACATCATGCGCGGCTTCAGCCATGGCTTTCAAATAGCTGTCAGGCAAAATAATACCCGACGATGTTTCCACATGCGGCGCAAACACCACATCTGGTTTTTCTTCATGGATTTTCTTGACCACCTCTTCAATCGGCGGCGGCGCATAGGGCGAGCGCACATGATTGGCATTCTGCCGCGCCATGATCACTGTGGTCTTAGCCGCAAAGCTACCTGCATCAAAAATTTGGCTCCAGCGAAACGAGAACCAACCATTGCGAATAATGAGTGCATGTTTGCCATTGGCAAACTGACGCGCCACAGCCTCCATCGCATAAGTGCCACCACCGGGCACCATCGCCACGGCATCGGCATTATAGACTTCCTTCAACATCGCAGAAATATCGCGCATCACACCCTGAAACTTGGCCGACATGTGATTGAGTGAGCGATCGGTGAACACCACCGAAAACTCTTGCAAGCCATCAGGGTCAACATTGGGAAGTAGTCCGGGCATAGGTATCTCCAAAAAAACCAACTATGGCAAAGTTTTTTACGCCGTCAATGCTAATCGAATTTTACTAAATCCTCTCCCCTTGAGGGAGAGGACAGTCATCCTCGGCTCGTACCGAGGATGACAGGTGAGGGGGATTGCCTGACATTTTATCGCCATGCCCACAACCCGTCATCCCGACGAAAGTCGGGATCCAGTGACCGCAAATTTAAATCTGAATCATCTTACCCGTTGAAAGTCTGGATCCCGACTTTCGTCGGAATGACGGTGCGTTTGGGTTGTCCTTTTACTTGAAGTGATTTGTCTAGCGAGTGACCTGAAGAGTTGGTTCAGCCAGTCCAATTGCAAACAGCAAGACTCGCAGCACCAGCCCCCTCATCCGTCTCGCGGCCAAGAAGCCGCGATCCACCTTCTCCCGCGAGGGGAGAAGGTTAGTGAATTTGTTTAGCCAAATACATTAGCCCCGTCCTTCCAGAAAAGGGCGTATTTTGCTTTAGCAAAATGTTAGCCCTTTATCTGGAACCCAGCTTTGCTTATCGCAAGCGTGGTAATCAAAGCTGGATTCCGTGTCGCGGGCAAACCCTTCGCGCAAGAACGCGAAGGGCAAGGCCCTTGCACGGAATGACGGGTTTGAGGGAAACGTTTTAAATTGAAAAACAATTCTCACGGCATTTTTTTAACATAGTGATCTATCAGTGGCACTTAAGAGTTATTTAAACATCCCACTCAAACTTCCCAACCACCACAGGCTTCGCCAGCATAAACGCATCGCACTCCAGTTGCAGCGGTGAATAATCGGTTTCGGATTTCTTCGACTTCAGCAGTTTTGCAAATTTCTTATAGATCATTTCATATTCTTCCATCGGCGCCTCCATGATCAGCTTGCCGTTCACATGAAGAACTGTGCCGCCCTTGCTCAGCTTCATCTTCATTCCGTCAGCCGTGGCCAATTCGATGTTCCAAATCTGTTCGCCGCGTTGCCGCCAATCAAAAGCCGCTTGCATGTCCACGGGTTTGCCGTCGCCGCGTTTGAAAACAATATCAACGCCAATCGGCGTGCTCCAATTTTCCGGCACTTCGATGCGTGATGATTCCACAAAGATTGGCTCTGGCAAAATTTTGGTGACCACCGAAAGCGCATTAATGCCAGGGTCAAACACGCCAAAGCCGCCGGGTTCGGCGATCCATTGTTGGCCGGGGTGCCATTTGTTCACGTCTTCTTTCCACGTCACGCGCATGAAATTGACGTGTTTACCCTTAAGGCGCTTCTTGGCTTCATCGACGGATTTATTATAGCGCGAATGCCACGTGGCATAGAGCACGCGCTTTTTCTTTTTCGCATAGTCGATCATCGAAACCATTTCGCCGATGGTTGGCGTGGGTGGCTTTTCAATCAGCACATTGAATCCCGCATCAAAAGCTTCGCGTGCCATGGCCAAGCGGACGGAAGGTGGGGTACAGAGAGCAACGCAATCAATTTTAATTTTGGATTTAATCAGTGCACTGAGGGATTCAAAACAAGACACATAATCCAATGTCGCATGGCGGCTGACGCCGGCGACAAGCTGGAAGTTCTTGTTCTTGGCGATGCAGGGCAAATGTTGATCAATGGCGATCTTGCCAATGCCGACAACAGCGATTTTATAGGGCATTTAGATTTCTCCATGAAGTTCCTACCCCAGTCGTCATTCCCGCGAAGGCGGGAACGCAACTTGATGTAGGCAAGGATGTTGAGAGTAAGTTGGATCCCCGCCTGCGCGGGGATGACGGGCTAAACAGTGAATGACGGCGTATGACGACCGTTAGCACATTCACCTCAACGCCTCATTCAAACTCGTAACAAACCCATCTACCTCTGATGCTGTATTATAATGGGCCAAGCCAACGCGCAGCACGCCGCCTTTGTCCATCAGGCCCATTTTTTTGATGGGTTCCAAAGCATAGTTGTGCCCGGACCACACAAACATATTATCACTCGCAAAATGCCGCGCCAGTTTTTCGGGTACAACATTATCAACAGTAAATGAAACCGTGGGGACGCGGCGGTGCATGGCGTTGGCGGAGGTAACGCCCCTGATGGTAAGGCCTTTCATTTTACGCAGACCGTCGATCAAATGTAGAGTGATGCCTTTTTCATATTCGGCCAAATTCGCCCATGCCGAATTTAGTTTTGCCGCGCGGGTTTCGCCAGTGCCAAACTGTTCAAGATATTCAATTGCCCCCAAACATCCGGCCATGCCTTCATGGCTTAACGTTCCAGTTTCAAATTTATGCGGAAGGTCGTTGCCAACAGCGCGCACCTTGTATCCGAAAGTTTCGAGCAGCAGTTCCTTGCGGCCCCACAAAATGCCCATATGCGGGCCGAACCATTTATAGGCGGAGGACACCACGAAGTCGGCATTCAGCGCTTGCACATCAATTGCATAATGCGGCGCATATTGAACGGCATCGAGATAGACCAATGCGCCAGCAGCTTTCGCTTCTTTCGCAAATTGCGCCACATCATGAACTGTGCCCGTACAATTCGAAGCCATGCCCATGGCTAGAAGCTTGGTTTTGCTGCTCAAAACTTTGGTTAAGGCGTCACTTGGAAATTCATAAGTCTCAGTATCAAATTCCATCCAGCGCACAACGAGGCCCAAATCATCGGCCAGCAATAACCACGGTGCAACATTGGCATCGTGATCCATGCGGCTGAGCACAATCTCGTCGCCCTTATTGAAGCGCTTGCCCAGACAGCGAGACATATGGAGGGTGAGGGTGGTCATGTTCTGGCCAAAGATGATTTCCTCAAAAGAGGCGGCATTGTAAAAATCAGCGCAGGCCTGATGCGCCTCGTCCACCATGGCCGAAGCGTCCGCTGTGGTTTTGAAAAAGCCGCCTAAATTTGCGTTATGGTGAATTAAAGTATCAACCGTGCGGTCGATCACTTGTTTCGGAACCTGCGTTCCCGCCGGGTTATCAAAATAAACCCTCGATTTTCCGCCATCTTTGAGTGCGAGTGATGGAAACTGGACCCTGACAGCCGCGATATCTAACTTATGGTGCAATTTGGATTCTCCGATTGCAACATCATTAGCGGGCTTAAAGCCTTGTCTCAACAGTCGGTTTCAGGCAAGTGCATGTCGTGCAAGTGCGCAAGATTTTAACGAAGCGCTTGTATCTTTAGATACTAAGCAGAATTTTGGAGTGCTGTGATGAGCGACGAAGGCGAACTTGATTTGAATTCCCTCAACGACGAGGAACTGGTTCAGCAAATCCACGACGATCTTTATGATGGCCTCAAGGAAGAAGTGGAGCAGGGGGTTAACATTCTCCTCGCCCGCAATTGGACGCCTTACAAAACTTTGACCGAAGGCCTCGTTGAAGGTATGCGCATTGTGGGCGTTGATTTCCGTGACGGTATTTTGTTTGTGCCCGAAGTTTTGCTCGCTGCTAATTCGATGAAAGCTGGCATGGCCATTTTGCGTCCCTTGCTGATTGCAACCGGCGCGCCTCGCTTGGGCAAGATGGTGATTGGAACCGTGAAGGGCGACATTCATGACATTGGTAAGAATTTGGTAGGCATGATGATGGAAGGCGCTGGCTTTGAAGTCATCAACCTCGGCATCAATAATCCGGTTGAGAATTATTTGAAGGCCATTGATGAACACCAGCCAGACATCATCGGCATGTCAGCTTTGCTCACGACGACCATGCCTTATATGAAAGTCGTGATCGACACGATGAAAGAAAAAGGCATTCGCGATGATTACATCGTTTTAGTTGGTGGCGCACCGCTAAACGAAGAGTTTGCCAAAGCTGTGGGTGCTGATGCTTATTGCCGCGATGCGGCTGTGGCTGTTGAAACTGCCAAGAGTTTTATGGCGCGGAAGCACAATCAGCTGCCAGCATAAGGCGACTGATTTTTAGACAGAGTTTATTTTTACAGCGACATCGAGGAATTTATAAGTTAGGGCATTAGCTATGAATGGCATGGCAATAAACATTGCGACTGCCATCGCTCCGCCGATCATACCGTATTCGATTGCAGTAGCGCCATCTTCGTTTTTTAGAAACTTTAGCATCATAGTTTATCCAGCTTGCTTTAAAAATTGAACGATATTTAACACAACACTGTAAAGTCCACAGCGCACAGTTTAATGATGACTGAATTTCAAGCCACTAATTTTCAATGAGCAAAAATTAGTATTTCCAATTGACAGACGCTTTGTCAAAAGTGGAGATGTGTTAAAAACAAAAAAAGACGCTGCAATGCAGCGTCTTTCTCTAAATAATAAGAGGCGGAGACTAATCTCCGCTTCAAAATTATGCGGCGTTCAACTTCAAGCCAATGTTCTGGAACTTGTATGTCAAAGCGTTGGCAATGAAAGGCATAGCAATCAGCAAGCAAGTTGCCATTGCAGCGGCGATCAGACCGTATTCGATTGCAGTTGCGCCTGATTCGTCTTTAAGAAATTTCTTCATGATTAAACTCTCCAAATGTTATTTACAGCACCTATCCCCAGTCCTTGCTCTTGCTTGGTTGCCAGTGGATATGTAGACAAACTACGCGACACCTATTAACGCCAGTTAAAAACGCTCGTTAGAATTGTGCCTATCTCTAAAATTTTGCAGATCACGCCAAAACATGGTTAACATCTTCCAAATGGAATTGAATTCATGACAGCCCTCGATCTTGGCCCATCAGACCATTATGCTCAGCACACGGACAATGCGCCTGTTTTGCTGTTGGCCTGTGGCGCGCTGGCGCGCGAGATTGTAGATTTGATCGAAGCAAATAAAT
>JAYVPZ010000483.1:0-13811 GCA_043757105.1 Aestuariivirga sp.
ACATCCTGTCATGTCTGGTAGCCTATTGTTTCAGTTCCAATAAACCAAAAATCGGAACCATCATCAGCATGGTAGCTTAACCGCAACTGGGGTTAATTACCGTGTCTTAATGATGGGGTGCAGTCCACTACTATCGAAACAGACCCCAAACGATGCACATCCTTACACAATTTGCTTCTTTATAAAACCAGCTTGCCAGCGGATGATTTTTGGAATCTTCAAACAACTAATTTGTTCCAATTGGTTTATCGTTTTTGTTTTCAATTATCCTGCTATTTTAACCTACAGAATGTATTTGGCCAATCTGCGTTCGCATGTTGGCTCGTTAAACCTCACGAGGTCATTGACCGAGGGGAGAACGTCTCATAAGGTCTAGATACTAAACCTTTAGGGACAACAATGGGCAATCAGCTTGACCAAGCCATTGATACTCATGCAGATGCGGCGTTTGCATTCCTTGAAGCAATGGTGATGACACCAAGCATGGTTGGCTCGGAACAAGCGGCACTTGATGTGTTTGCACGTGAAGCGGAAGTTTTGGGACTTAATGTTCAGAAACTTCCGTTCTCTAACGCAGCTGTAAAGGATCCGCGTGCTGGCGTTATGCCGCCAAACCAGCATTTAACGCCGAACCGCTATCAGGTACTAGCCACGACGCCTGGTGATGGCGAACTTACACTATTGCTCAATGGTCATTTGGACATTGTTCCAGCTGAGTCCCCCCAGTGTTGGGCGTCGCCACCTTTTCGGCCCGAAAGACGAAATGGTCGTCTTTACGGGCGGGGAGCCGGTGACATGAAATGCGGTTTTGCTGTTGGCGCGCTCGCACTCAGGGCACTGCGCGATGTTACACCAAATCTATTTGCAACCAAACGTTTGGGGTTTCTCGCAGTTGTAGAGGAAGAGTGTACGGGCAACGGTACCCTTACCTCAATAATTGATCACGGCGTAAGGGCGGCAGAGGTCGTCGTTCTTGAGCCAACTAGTCTTGGGCTCCTTTTGGGTGGGGTCGGGGTGTTATGGATCGACATTGATGTCGTTTCGCGGTCAGGGCACGGATATGAAGCAGGCGTAAACGCAATTGACTTAGGAATGCAGCTGATTGAACATTTGCGGGGCTGGGCAGTCGAACTCTGGCGTACACATCCCGATCCAAATCTTTCACGCGGCACAAATCCCTACAACGTAAATCTTGGCAAGGTGATTGCTGGAGATTGGACGTCATCTGTTGCATCATCGGCCACTTTTAGTGTGAGGGTGGGTTTTCCCCGATCTTGGATGCCAGACCAAGCAGAACAAGCACTTCGCGACACTATAAGGTCTCATGCGACCCTGTTAACTTTCCCAATGCAACCGAGGGTCACACTTTCTGGCTTGCGGGCTAAGGGTTATTCCCTTGAGACCGACTCGCCCCTTTCTCGCGATCTCAGTGCGGCGCACCTTGCAGCGCATGGTGTTAACCCGGTTACGTTCAGTATTGGCAGCACGACGGACGCACGAACCTATCTCAATGATTTTGGAATTCCAGCGGTCTGTTATGGTGCTGTTGCTCACGATATTCACGGCATTGATGAGTCTGTTGAATTGCAGAGTATTGTTGATGCGGCGCGTACACTGGCCCGTTTTATCTTAATGCGCTTTGGCGGTGAGGACCTGATGCGATGAAGGTGAACACGTTGATAGTATCGAAGACCAAACGTGAAATGGGGGCTGTGGCTAGTGTGGTCAAAAGGTCTTCGCTTCATTTGATTGCACCAGGGTGGGATACTCCAATCGTGCAGCGTCATATTGCTGATGATGTTGCGGACCGGCTCGTTACCGCTGTGGCTTTGGGACTTTATGTAACGGGCCAACAGTTGCCCACCGAGCGCGAACTTGCGACAATGCTCAGTGTATCGCGAACGTCGGTGCGCGAAGCGCTAAAGCAACTCACGGCCACAGGCTATCTCGAAGTTCGGTGTGGCCGCTATGGTGGCTATTTCGTTTTAGCCGATTGGCGGCCAGCTTCTGCTCAACATGTGCGCCGCCAGCTCCTGACAAATTGGGAAGAGTTTGAAGATATTTTTGATGCCCGAAATCTGATTGAGCCACTTATTGCCAGAGCAGCTGCACAGCGCCGAACGCCACATGATTTAGAAGAGATAGAAAAAGCGTTACATGCATATATCAACGCGCAAGATCATGACGCGTCGCGTCTGGCAGATTTAGCGCTGCATCTGGCAATCGCCAAAGCCACCCATAATCCAATATTTGTCACGATATCAGTTGATTTGCGCGCTAAGATTACGCTGAACCTTGGCGCTGAACCCTACAGCGATGAAGCGCGGCGCACCGCGATCGTGCAACATCAGGAACTGGTTAAAGCAATTGCGGAGGCCCGAGCTGAAGATGCATCGGAAATTGCTGCACGACATTTTAAACTCTCGGAAAATCTGATCCGAAAACTTGCTGAACGCGCTGGCGAAGTTGCAATTGATACCGGAGCTGCGCGATGAGTGCTCAATTGTTGTTTGTGATCCGGCGTGTATGTCTAACGCTACCTGTGCTGCTCATCATGAGCATCGTTGTTTTTTTGATTATAAGATTAGTGCCCGGCGACCCTGTGCGCACTATGCTGGGATTTCGGGCTACCGATGCCAATGTAGCAGAGCTTCGTCATCAACTTGGCCTTGATCAAAGTTTGCTCACCCAATATTTCAGTTGGGCAGCAGGCTTGCTGCGTGGCGACTTTGGCAAAGATATTGTGAGCCATGCAGCACTTTCTGATCTCCTCGTGCAACGTCTCCCGGTGACTTTCGAATTGACTGTACTGTCGATGGGGCTAGCCGTTCTGGTTGGTGTCCCGCTCGGTATACGTGCTGCGATTGGTGGAACAGGAACCCAGCGATTGACAGAAGTATTCGTCGTATTCGGCATCAGCGTGCCCGATTTTTGGTTGGGTATTATGCTGGTCTTGGTTTTTGCGGGCATTTTGGTGATCCTGCCGCCGTCTGGCTACGTGCCGTTTTCCGAAGATCCACTGGGTAATCTGCGTTATATGATTTTACCCGTCTTCACACTGGCCACCGGTGAAGCGGCTTACATTCTCCGCACCACGCGAAGCGCCATAACATCCGTAATGGGCCGACCATTCATCACCTTTTTGCGCGCCAAAGGCATCAGTCAAAACCGCATCGTCTATGGTCATGCGTTGCGCAATGCGGGGCCAGCGATTGTTACAGTCATCGGAATTCAGGTCGGTGTGTTGTTGGGCGGAGCCATTATTATTGAAACAATGTTTGCACTCCCGGGCGTTGGCCGTCTCGTGGTGACGGCGATCAACCAACGCAACTATCCAACAGTTCAAGCAGGCGTACTGGCTATTGCCACGATATTTATTGTGGTCTCGCTCATTACCGATCTTCTCGTTGGTTGGCTTGACCCCCGTATTGCTGATGGAGGTGCTGCATGACGTTGTCTGCAACAGTTACCAATAAGAAACTTCAAACCTCCTCGTATGCTGCCTTGCGCTTTATTCTGATTGGTGGCGGGCTGTTGGCCCTGCTTGCCATTGTTGCTGCTGCTGCCCCCTTCATCGCTCCCCATGATCCAGAAGCGGTGGAGGTGCCTCGCGTATTGGGTGCTCCAAATCTAGCACATCCTTTCGGATCAGACGTGCTGGGCCGCGATGTGCTCAGTCGCGTCATCTATGGCCTCAGGATCAGTCTTTTGGTATCGCTATCGGCTGTGGCTGCTTCTCTGATTTTTGCCGTGCCAATGGGATTGCTTGCGGGTTATTTTGGACGCTGGACCGATACGATAATTTCACGGTCGCTCGACATGATCTTGATATTTCCGGCGATACTACTAGCCATAACGTTTATCGCCATTCTGGGCCCCGGCAGCATTATTGCGGCACTGGCCATCGCTGTGATCTACTTGCCCATTCTCGCACGTGTGATGCGCACCAGCACGCTTGTTGTCAGCCGCAGTGATTTCGTGGCCGGCGCCCGCGCCCGTGGCGCTAGTCATTTCCGCGTATTGGTCGGTCACGTAGCACCAAATGCTTTAGGGCCGGTCATCGTGCAAGCGTCGGTGTTGAGTGCCTTTGCACTCCAACTTGAGGCCGGGCTAAGCTTTTTAGGGCTCGGCACGCAGCCGCCAACGCCGTCGCTGGGCGGCATGCTGGCGGATGGCCGCGATGTTCTGACACAAGCTCCTTGGGTAGAAATTTTTCCCGGCCTGGTAATTGTCGTGGCGGTGCTGGCTTTCACCTATCTGGGTGAAGGCCTTCGTTTGGCATTTGATCCCCGCGGTGTGGCGCAATGAGCAGCATCCTTTCATTTTCTGATGTGTGCGTGAATTTTGCGCTGCCAGATCAGAGAGCTTCCGTATGTGTCGCTGACAACGTGTCGCTGGCACTCAACCGAGGCGAAATTTTTGGCATTGTTGGCGAAAGCGGCAGTGGTAAAAGCACTTTGGCCAACTCCGTTATGGGCTTATTGCCGCGCAACGCAACGGTTAGCGGCACGATCAAAGTCAATGGGCGCAATGTGGTTGGGCTTGGTGATGATGATCTTCGCCACCTTCGTGGCAATGAAGTTGCGATGATTTTTCAAGATGCTTCAGCCAGCCTCGATCCCACGTGGTCGGTTGGTGATCAGATTGCTGAAACCTTGCGCGCCCACCAAGCAATCACGCGCCGGGCGGCCAAACAACAGGCCATTCACTTGATGACAGAAGTTGGAATTGCTGATGCGGCATTGCGTTACCATGAAGTTCCTCACCGCTTTTCCGGTGGCATGCGGCAACGTATTGTGATTGCCGCAGCACTTGCCAATCGCCCGCAGTTGTTGATCGCGGACGAACCAACAACCGCACTTGATGTGACCATTCAGGCGCAAGTACTGCAACTGATAAACCGCCTTCGGATTGCAAACGACATGACGGTGTTGCTCATCACTCACGACCTCGGCGTGGTTTCGCAAATCTGTGACCGCGTGGCGGTGATGTATGGCGGCAAGCTGATTGAAATGGCAGCGACAATCGACCTTTTTGCAAAGCCTTCGCATCCCTACACGCGCGCCCTTCTCGCGGCCAATCCAGCTTTGGCAAAACCCGGAGCGCGCCTGCCAGTTATTCCTGTTGAGTGGAGTGCTGCAAGTCTCAAAGAAGCAGAACAACTTAAAGCCTCATCAGCGCTTTTGGAGGCCAGGCATGGGTGAGTTGCTGCGGGTTGAAAATTTGAGAAAGTCATTCCCCGTGCGTGGTGGTTGGCTCTGGAACAGGCGGCAGATGGTTGCTGTCAACAATGTTTCGCTTTCACTTCAGACAGGTCGCACGCTGGGACTAGTGGGGGAATCGGGCAGTGGCAAGAGTACGCTTGGCCGCTGTATTCTCGGACTTACGAAAGCTGAGTGCGGAAGCATCACATTCGATGGCTCAGAAGTGCAGGCACTTTCAGGCCGCGCCCTTTCTGATTTTAGGCGCCGGGTCCAGCCGGTATTCCAAGACCCCTATAGTAGCCTTGATCCGCGCTGGCCGGTGGGCCGCAGTGTGCGCGAAGCGCTCGATTGTTTTGGCATTGGTACTGCTGCCAACCGCCAAAACCGCGTGGCTGAACTTTTCGCGCGGGTTGGCCTTAACCTGGCTTTTGCAAACCGTCTTCCCCATCAACTTTCAGGCGGGCAACGACAACGGGTTGCCATTGCTGCAGCCCTCGCAAGTGAGCCTGAGCTGATTATTGCCGATGAACCTGTCAGCGCTTTGGATATGAGCGTTCAAGCGCAAATCCTGAACCTGTTTATGGACCTTCGGCAAGACCTCGGTGTTGCATCAATTTTTATAACCCATGATCTCGCCGTCGTTGAACACGTCAGCGATAATGTTGCCGTAATGTTTCAAGGTTCGATCGTTGAGACGGGTGAGACCGAGCAAGTGATGCGCCAACCACAACACGATTACACGCGAACACTTCTCGCGGCTATCCCACGCCCCAAACAACTTTCACCAGAAGGAGACAGCTTTGCCCCACATGCACGCCAATGGAATTAACATGAATTACCTCATCGACGGTACAGACACCGGCAAGGGCACGATCGTGCTCATCAACGGTCTTGCCGATGAACTCCAGTCCTGGGGATTTCAAGTGCCAGCGCTGATCGAAGCAGGTTACCGTGTACTGCGATTTGACAATCGCGGCATTGGTCAAACTGATAAGCCCAGAGGCCCTTATAGTTCAAAGCTTATGGCTGATGATTGCAAGACCTTGGTTGATGGCTTGGGCATCAAGGACTTTCACCTCATGGGCGTCTCCATGGGAGGGATGATTGCTACGGAATATGCCCTGGCCTATGGCCGTGATCTTCGATCTCTGACCCTCGCCTGCACTTATGGCAAAGCTGACCCCTTTTGCCAAAGCATGTTTGCAATGTGGGCCGATCTTGCCAAAGCTGTGAGCGTGCCTTTCGTCATGCGTGATGTGAGCTTATGGGCCTTCACGGGGCCATTTTTTGAAGAACGCCCGAATGATGCTGCCGAGTTTGCCGCAGCTATGGCTGCACTGGATATGTCGCTGGACGCTTATCTTGCCCAACTTGCAGTTATCCAGGCCCATGACATATCTGACCGGGCCTCCCAGATCAAAGTTCCAACATTGGTATTAGCAGGTGAAGAAGATATCCTCATTCCCGTGCGCTTGTCACGAAAACTCCAAGTGGCCATTCCCAATGCACAATGGAAGACAGTTCCGGGTGGACATGCCTGCCTTTGGGAAAGCCCAGATCCGTTCAACGCCGCATTTATTGATTTTGTTAGAAGCCACTGAACTAGAAGTGAACCATCACAAAGGGAAGAACCAAATGGAAAAAAATCACCGCAATACAATCAGCGCCGCATTGGCAAAAAAAATGCTGTTAAGTTTCACAGCGCTGACGTTCGGCGCAATGTTTGCCCTCACAAGCAACGCTGCCTTGGCCGAGATAAAAGATGGTGGCGACCTTCGCGCAGCTCTCACCGGCGAGCCGGATGTTCTCGATCCGGCTACCTCTTCGATCTACACGGGAGCCCAAGTTTATGAGGGCATCTTCAGCAAGCTCATTGATGTTGACGCTACAGGTAAATTTGTCCCCGACCTTGCGACCTCATGGACGCAAACGGATGCTAAAACCTGGACTTTCAATCTGGTCAACAACGCAACATTCCATAATGGTGAGAAGTTCACATCTGCTGACGTGAAGTATAGTTTTGACCGCATCCTCAATCCCAAGACCGCCAGCGCCTATGCCGGGCTTTATGCGCAAATTGAATCAGTGGATGCCACAAACCCAGCCGTTGCTGTTTTCCATCTCAAATCTTCGTTTGGTCCGTTTCTCACAAACCTGGCCACAAATGGAGAAATCGTCAACAAGATCGCAATCGAGAGCGGTGACCCCGCACGCAATCCAGTGGGAACCGGTCCATTCCAATTTGTGGAATGGGTTCAGGGCGATCACATCAAGCTGAAGAAAAATCCGACTTACTTCAAAGCGGGATTGCCCCATCTCGATTCTGTAAGTTTTCGCTTTCTTGCAGTCGATCAGGGGCGCATTGATGCCTTGGCATCTGGTGAATTGGACTGGGCCGATGCAATCCCACTACAACAAGTTCCAACTTTGAAAAACGATCCGCGCTTTACTTACGTCACCAGTGCTGTTGCGGGTATTCCTGACTTTCTGGCGCTCAACACCAAGGCCGCTCCCTTCGACAACATCAAGGTCCGCCAAGCTATCGCACTGGCGATTAGCCGCGCGGACATACGCGATGTGGCTTATCTTGGAACCGGAGAACTTGGCCTTGCGGAAGTGCCGACGGGTTCGACTTGGTATGACGCAACTGGAGTTTTTGGCGCAACTTCAGATATTGCCAAAGCCAAGCAACTTTTGGCCGATGCAGGTTTTGCAGGTGGTCTCACCATTGAATATCTTGGCCTACCGCAATACCCCGAGCTCCTAAAAACGGGCCAAGTGGTGCGTGACAAACTGAAGGCGATTGGCATTGATATGACAATCAAGCCGGTTGATGTTGCAGTTTGGTACGATGCTTATGTGGCTGGGAAATTCCAAATTACCAGCGCTTACCAAGAACGTACCATTGATCCCGATAATTTCTATTCACTTGTGCTCAAGACCGGCGGTCCGATCAACACAGTGGGCTATACCAACCCTACTGTTGATGCTCTCATCGAAAAAGCATCGGCCAGTGCCAATGAGGCCGAGCGTAAGGATTTGTATAAGCAGATCCGCACGCTCGCAACCACTGACGCTCCTTTGGTCTTTACGCATTATGAAACATTGAATTATCTTATGAATAAAAATGTTACAGGCTCAGCCATTACTCCGACACTCAGTCTTCATCTTGAGAACATGGGTTTTACCAAATAACCTGAGCTATTCAGTCAACAGCCAGCCGAAATATCAGGCTGGCTGTTTTATTGTAGAGTGCAACTTTTATATCATAACGATAACCTAGATCAATCTGACTTTTGACGGAATCGTCAAAAGTCAGATAAATTGATCGAAAATAATAGGTTAGGGCGCTTTTGATGTTTCTATGAAACATCAAAACGCTCTAGCTTTCGCCGTTTTACTGCAGATGCATCCATCGTGTGATCGCTGCGCTCAATTTCATTGATGGCGCAGTCACATCACTGTGCGATTATCACTAGCACAATCAGCACATCCTCCATTGCGAAACTATTACAATCTTGCTGCTGTTCTTTCTGCTTCGTACTTTCTCCTCCAAGTGCGGGTCCTCCAGAAGCCCCAGGTGGTTCTGACGAAAATCAAGACGAAGAAAAATGTCTACCATTCAAAACGGGTTCATCGGGATCGCGCGTTTGGATATTGTGAATAGCCCCTAGTTTGTTAGACACTTTGCGGGTTCAATTTTTGCCGTGTCTCAAACTCTACTGGTGATAGCATTCCATTTTTAACATTTTTGCGTTCCGGATTGTAGAACATCTCGATGTAGTCGAAAATATCTTGCCTCGCGTCGTTTCTGGTTTTGTAGGTTCTGCGCCTGACTCGTTCGCGCTTTAGAAGGTTGAAGAAGCTTTCGGCCACGGCGTTGTCGTGACAATTGCCGCGTCGGCTCATTGAGTGTTCGAGATTGTGTTGCTTCAGGAATGAAGCCCAATTGATGCTGGTGAACTGGGAGCCTTGGTCGGAATGGATCAGGACTTTGTTTTTTGGCTTTCTGCGCCACACGGCCATGAGCAAGGCTTGCAGAACCAGATCGGTGGTTTGACGGCTTCGCAATTTGCTCGCTGCGCATACATGACGCGGTGGAGGAAGGCTTCTTTCGTTGGCTTGGCACCAGAAACATGATGGCCCTGCGTGTCCAGCTTTGAAATATCTGATGGGTCTAAATCACCCAATGAAACATTTGTTGGCGTCATCAGCCAGCCGCCGTCTGGCAAACTGACTGATATGTTTCCAGCCGAGCCAAAAGTGAGGCCGCGATTAAACATTGATGAACCGCAGCGACACATTTTTTCGCGCAGTTTGGCTTCAACGCTCATTGCAAAGTTTTCCACGCCTTAATGAAAAAGCCTTTCGTGCCGAAATTTCCTGACTTCAGTGCCAACGCCATCGCTGCGGGTAGTGAGGGTTCAATTTCATGCTTTGGATTTAAGTCCCTTATTTTTTAGTCGCCAAAGCAACAAATCAAAACGATCTTGGCCGAAGAATGCTTCTCCCTCAAACACCATAGTCGGAACACCCCAATGACCTGCGACCCGCAATGCGCGGTCATTTGCCGCAAGCTGGTGGTCAAAAAAATCTTTGTTGTGTTCAATCTCAATTTCCATTTCAGAAAGATCCAAGCCTGCGCTTTCTATGGCGTGGGCGAGTTGATCACGCAAATGCCAGTCGTCGATTTTACCATTCCACAGCAGTCGCGAGACCGCATCGCAAAACTGCAATGCAGAGCCTCGTTCTGCGGCGGCAATGCCTAACCTCCCAAGCCGAAGCGCCAGGGGTTGCTCCGACGCAATTACCAGCGTTAAAGGATCTTGGTTGATTGGATCGGGGATCGGACGCCGAAAACTCATGCTGTGAAATGCTGCAATCCGCGCGCTATCTTTTAGAAAATAAGGTCGCGCTAGATTGTTCATGGCGGCGAAATAGGCCGGGTTTCTGATGACCGCGGGATGAATGATTTTCATCGCAATGGTCACTTCGTTTTCTGCAACTAGCTTCAAAAGCCGTGGCATAAGAATGTAGGAGTATGGACTCCAGAAAGACCAGTAAACATCGACATTCAGACTCATCTTAATGCTCGCCGATAAATGGATCAAAACATAATATCAAGGCTGTTGATCAGCATGCACAGTTTGGCATAGAAGTGTATACTCTATAAGTATCATGCCCATGCCCATGCCAATAACAAGTCAAAGTCGAGAACTTATCCGCATTATCGCGACCAAACCAATTTCCGAATTGGACTTGCAATGGGCGAGCTTGTTTGTTCTCGATACCATAGCATGCGCCATTGGTGCGATGGGAACTGAACCAGCGCGCATCCTGCGGAGCGTTCCGCATCATCAATCCAACGATCCAATGCGGCGTGCTTTTTATTTTGGTGGGTTATCGCACATCATCGAGATGGATGATTTGCACCGAAGCTCCGTCGCACATCCGGGCGCTGTCGTTATCCCTGCGGCGTGGGCTGTCGCTGAGGCGGAAAATCTGGGTGGCCGCGCATTTTTAAAAGCAGTGCTGAAAGGTTATGAAGCCTGCTGTCGCATTGGTAATGCTGTAGGAAAGGCGCACTACAAGATTTGGCATAACACCAGTACTTGTGGCCCATTCGGCTCAGCGATGGCAGCCGCATCTCTCTATGACTTGTCCGAAGATCAAACAGTCTGGACCTTGGGCAATGCTGGCACACAATCATCAGGCTTGTGGGAATTCATGGCATCGGGTGCGATGAGTAAGCACCTGCACACCGCGCGCGCGGCAGAGTCGGGATTACTTGCGGCATATTTGGCGCGTGAAGGGTTCACTGGGCCTGATACAATTTTGGAAGGCGAGAAAGGTTTCTTTAAAGCGTTGTGCCCAGACCCTGATCCCGAGCGGGTTTTGGCCAATCCTGATGCGCCTTGGGAACTGATTTCAAGTTCAATCAAACCTTGGCCCTGCTGTCGCCACACAC
The DNA here is from genome assembly GCA_043757105.1 of Aestuariivirga sp. Classification (GTDB taxonomy): domain Bacteria; phylum Pseudomonadota; class Alphaproteobacteria; order Rhizobiales; family Aestuariivirgaceae; genus Aestuariivirga. Next base: position 11,173 of record JAYVPZ010000483.1, read on the forward strand.
ACCCAGCCATCGACGCGGCTCTCGAATTATATAGCCAAATTGGTTCAGCGCAAATAAAGCAGATCGATGTCTTTACATATCGTGCCGCATTAGACGTGTGTGATCGTCCATCCCCAAATGATCTCTATAGCGCCAAATTTTCCTTGCAACATTGCGTAGCGCAGGCATTGCAGCATGGTGAGGTCAAGTTGGAAAGTTTTGACGAGCACGCGCGGCAAAACACCAATGCATTGCGGCTGAAAGTTAGTCTCCATTTCTCGGAAATGATTGAGAGCCGCTATCCTGAGGCCTGGGGTACAGATATGAGCGTTACACTTTCCAATAGCCAGAAGCTCGAAGCAAACCGGAAACATGCCAAGGGCGATCCGCAAAATGCACTGTCCGAAAGGGAATTGAAACAAAAGGCCATGGGCCTATTCATTTCAGGCGGCATGACGGAATTCGGCGCCGAAGAACTCTCAGATAAAATCTTAATGCTTATCGATGACCGACCAATACGCGAATTGAATCTCTTCAAACCCTAGGTTTTGCTCAAAATACGCTGTGCTCGCAAACGCACTGGTGCATCAACCATTGTTCCATCAACAGTCGCGACACCAACATTCACGGTGGCCATTATTTTCTTCGCCCATTCGATTTCGTCTGCGCTCGGTCGAAATGCCTGTTTCACGATTTCAATCTGATTGGGATGAATACAGAGCTTGCCACCAAAACCTAAGTTGACTGCTCGGCGAGAGTCTTGCAGCAACTTATCTTGATCATCAATCTCCGCTGTCACCCCATCAAGCGGTGCTGCAATGCCAGCAAGGCGCGAGGCGATCACCAATTCACTTCGCGCGAAAAGCAACGCATCTGGTTCATGGCCACAACCCAGATCCGCGGCAAAATCAAGCGAGCCAAAAGCCAATCTGGCAACGCCTGAAGTTGCTATGGCGCGAGCATTGGCAAGGCCCAATGCACTTTCAATCAGAGCAATAATTGGTATGTTATTGGAAAGGTGTTGCAACAGCGTAATCTCATCGACGCGCTCAGCCTTCGGCAAAACAATTGCCCCAACGCTAAGATTTTTACAAAGCGCAACATCAGCTTCAAACCAATCGGTGGAACTGCTATTTATCCTGACCATGACAGGATGTTTCGGCAATTGTGTGCTCAATAAAATCTGACGTGCCGTTGCTTTATCTGTAACTGCAACGGCATCCTCAAGATCAACAATAATACAATCTGCTCCAGAAGTTGCCGCCTTAGCAAAACGATCTGGCCTCGTGGCGGGCACAAAAAGTGGGGCGCTGCATGAAATCGCATTGTTCATAATATCAGCATCCTAGTGCAATTTGCTTAGATTGAAAACAGACGCACTAGTCCCCTCCAGCATTTGTAAAGCGCTGCAATGAACGTGCTAATTCTTGTGCAACATAACCGCTGCCGATGACAACGAGTTTGTTATCGTCGCGCAATCCGTCCAATTGCTCGGGCAAGATTTCAGGTGATTGCATAATCTTGCGAACACTTTGCAAAAGCAACCTGCCTGCTGGTGTTCGGATGACACCTTTCACACGTAGCACATCATCACCGCGCGCATGCAGCAATGCTGAAAGCCAGACGGTGAGAGCTGTCCAATCAATATCGAACCCAATATCGAGTACGGTTGGAAAAATCGCAGGTCTTCGAGTTTCGCCATTGAGAGGCGCCAGTGTCTCTGCCACAGCATTGGAAAAATCTGGCAGCGATGTGGGTGTGCCCTTGTTTGCGCCTGAGAATACAGCACCAGGGTTAAGCTGCCTTAGTGTTGCCAACAGTTTTTTGATTTCGTGTTCATTCGCCTCATCGATTTTAGTGATGATCAAGTGGTCGGCCAATTCAGTCTGCTTGCGGCCCAGGTTTTCTCGGTGCAATTGGCTCATGCCATGCAAACCATCAACCGCCACGATGATTTCAGCCACCACAATATGATGCACCAACATGGGGTCTGTGCGAATGGCTTCGACAATCGGTGCGGGGTCTGCAAGTCCGCTGGTTTCCAGAATAATTTCATCAACGCGGCCATCTATACTCTTGCTGCGTACATCGCAAAGTTCACGCAGCAATGCAATCATTGCCGCCTTACCCGCACAGCATGCACAACCACCGGCCAAAACTGAAAGCCTTGATGACCGCCCGAGCAAAGCATCATCGACTGGCATTTCTGCAGCTTCGTTTACAATCACATGAGCAGCAGCAAATCGGCCTTCATGCAATTGGTGCCGCAACCAAGTGGTTTTTCCAGAACCTAAAAAACCACCCAATATAGTCAGGCGCATGCGTCCTTCAGTTTTGGCAGCCAACTAGTGGGCCTCGCCGATCAATCGCGGATCAAGTGGATCAATCGCCACGCCAGTCATGCGCTCCGCCTCTTTCCAAAGTTCGGCCAAATCACGGACGATCACATGATTGCCCGAGAGATTAGAAAGCTGAATGCCCGGCACGTGAATACCATCATGTGCACTCAGCCCAAAGGGCTTTAACACATCTTTCAAAATCTGCGCACGCCGGAACCGCGCACGCAGACGATCATGTGTTTCGGATGCGCCAGCCTCGGTCCAATGGCCCGGTGCTGCCGGATATCCGCAGCTTGAGCACATCAGACCACGTCTGGCCGC
>JAYVPZ010000484.1:0-3497 GCA_043757105.1 Aestuariivirga sp.
TGCCTTGTAGGGCAGAACTTTTCCGGTGAGTGCCATGCCCAGTAGTGTGCGACCGTGGAAGCCGCCGTGAAAGGCGATGACATCTGAACGGCCCGTATAAGCGCGGGCGAATTTGATTGCGTTTTCGACGGCTTCGGCACCTGTGGTGACGAGTGCGGATTTTACTTCGCCTTTTATTGGCGCTTTTGCATTCAGCTTTTCGCAGACTTCGATGAAGGGCGCATAGGGCATGACCATGGCGCAAGTGTGGGTGAACGCTTCAAGCTGCTCGTAAACCCGCTTCATCACCAAAGGATGGCGGTGCCCGGTATTGACCACGGCGATGCCGCCGCCAAAATCCACATAGCGATTGCCTTCAATATCCCAAATTTCAGAATTCTCGGCCTTTGCCGCCATGACGGGCGCACCCATGCCGATGCCCCGCGAAACGGCTTTGGCGCGCCGTTCTACCCAGGCTTTGTTGGAGCCAGCGGGCTGATGTCTGATAGGTGCGTTCATAGGGCATACTCCGAATTTGATTTCATTGTATCATAGCCCTGTTGATCTTTGTCTCGCAAACGGATTCAGTGGTACCAGAGGATTTTGTATGTCTGATTTGATTTCCATGAATGCTGTTGACGTTGTGACCAAGCTGAAAAGCAGCACGGTTTCGCCTTTGGAACTGTTGGACGTATTGGAAGCGCGGATTGCCGCAGTTAATCCGGCGATCAATGCGCTGCCAACTTTGTGCTTTGAACGAGCGCGAGCGCATGCGCTTAAGTTAATGGCGAAACCCATGTCCGAGCGTGGATTGTTGGCAGGTTTGCCAATTCCGATCAAAGATTTGACCGATGTTGCGGGCGTTCGCTCCACGCAAGGATCACTGATTTTTGCACAAAGAATAGCAGTCGAGTCAGATATTCTGGTGCGACATTTAGAGGGCGAAGGTGGCGTAGTTTGTGCGATGTCGAATACGCCAGAATTTGGTGCTGGTGCACATACATTCAATGAAGTCTTTGGTGTTACGCGCAATCCTTGGAATTTGAAAATGTCGGCGGCTGGATCATCTGGCGGCGCTGCGGCAGCTTTGGCATCGGGCATGGCGTGGTTGGCGCATGGGTCGGATATGGGAGGATCACTGCGCAACCCTGCAAGTTTTTGTGGTGTCGTGGGTATGCGCCCATCGCCGGGACGCGTTGCATCGTCCGTGTACGGAAAGATTGATGGTACGCTGGGATTAGAAGGGCCAATGGCACGCAATGTTTCTGACTTGGCGTTGCTGTTTGATGCCATGGTGGGAGCAGAGGCGGGTGACCCGTTATCTTTGCCGCGCGAGGATAATTATTCATACGCCATTTCGAAAGGCTGGAAGCCGAAGCGTGTTGCGATCAGTCGTGATTTAGGAATTACTCCAGTTGATCCTGAGGTAGCGGAGATTGTTTTAGAAGCGGGCCGAAAGTTGCAAGCTGCTGGTGTGATTGTTGAAGAAGTACATCCTGATCTTTCCGAAATGATGAATTGTTTTCAAACTTTGCGTGCGCTTGGTTTTGCCGTGGGCATGCGGCAGTTGTTGATTGACCACCGCGATTTGCTGAAGCCCGAAGTGATTTGGAATATTGAAAAGGGATTGGCTTTGTCTGTTGAAAATATTGCCAGAGCTGAGGCGCAGCGCGGCATGCTGTTTCACCGGATGGGGAAATTTTTGAACGAATATGATTTTCTATTATGCCCCGCCACCATCGTGCAGCCGTTCCCTGTTGAGCAACGCTATCCAACACATTGCAACGGCGTTGAATTTGAAACTTATGTTGATTGGTTGTTGATTGTTGCTGTGGCCACAATGTGTGCGTGCCCTGCAATTTCAATTCCGTGTGGGTTCATTAAATCTAACTTGCCAGTGGGTTTACAAATTATAGGGCCCAATCGCGGCGAGGCAAAGCTATTGGCGGGTGCTAAGTTTGTTGAGGAGGTGTTGGGAATTGGTGCAATTACACCAATCGATCCAAGAGGTTAGGCATGACGGGGCACAATTGGCACGAGTTACAATATAACCCGCGCACCACGGTGGCAAATGCGGGGGATATCATCCCCGATTGGAAAATTCGTGCAGCGCGGACACGCGAACGATTTTCGTTTGATGCCGATATTTCTTATGGGCCGCATCCGCGCGAGGTTTTGGATTTTTATCGCGCGCCTAAATCAAAAGGCGTCGTGATTTATATTCACGGTGGCTATTGGCGGATGCTTTCGAAAGTTGAAACATCTTGGGTGGCTGATGGATTTGTGGAGCAGGGTGTTTCTGTTGCACTGATCAATTATCCGCTTTGCCCTGAAGTTTCACTAAGCGATATTCGAGACAGCATCATTCGTGCTTTTGTGCATGTTTATAAAAATGTGCTGAATGATGATGAACGGAAAAATATTGTTGTCAGCGGCCATTCAGCGGGTGGCCATTTGGCGGCATCGCACTTGGCGACAGATTGGACAAAGTTTGGATTGCCTGAAAATCCATTAGCAGGTGTTATCGCCATTTCTGGAATTTACGATGTTGCCCCATTGATCAATACAACCATGAATGCCGATATTGGCATTACAGAACAATCCGCGCCTGCACTCAATTTGGTGACATCAGACATCAAATCGAAAGCGCCAATTTGTTTTGTTGTGGGTGGAGATGAGCCTTCGGAGTTTCACAGGCAATCCGAGCTCCAATCGAAAGCATGGAGCCAATTGAACCCTGAAATTTTGAGTTTAGTCGGGAAAAACCATTTTACCGTGGTTGATTCTCTTTCAGAGCCACATGGTGAACTTCACAAACTGGCCATGGCCATGTTGTCCAGTAGATCTTAAAGCGGGTTGCCACAAAGCATTTGCTGCATTATTCATATACTAACAACAACAGGGAATGGGACGATGAACGCAACATTGGCAAACAGGCTTTGGCCGCAAACGCAGTCTTCAAATTTAGTTCGTAATATCGTGCTCGCTGTCGTGGGCAGCCTGATTGTGGCTGTTGCCGCGCAGATAAATGTGCCTTTACCAATCGTGCCGCTGACACTGCAATCTCTCGCCGTTCTGGCAATTGGCGCTGCCTATGGTGCCAGACTTGGTGGTGCGACCTTGGCGCTTTATGCAGCAGAAGGTGCTGCTGGCCTTCCAGTGTTTGCACAAATGAAAGCGGGCGCCGGCGTGATTGCTGGCCCAACGGGCGGTTATATCATTGGTTTTATTCTGGCTGCCGCCCTTGTGGGATATCTGGCGGAGAAGAATTGGGACCGTAGTTTTGTAAAGATGTTCGTCGCGGCTATTCTCGGCGCAGTCGTTCTTTATATTCCCGGTCTGATCGGGCTTCACAATTTTGCCAGCGGCTGGCCTCAGACAATGGAATGGGGCCTCACTCCTTTCGTCGTTGGAGATTTTGTTAAAGCCGCTTTAGTGGCGCTTGGCTTTCAGGGTGCTTGGTTGGCTTTAGGTAAGAAATAACTTGGCTCAGTGGTCGGAGAGTGAGGATTTTAACC
>JAYVPZ010000485.1:0-3489 GCA_043757105.1 Aestuariivirga sp.
TGCGAATTCACCGCATGGGATGCGATGATTGAAAAACGCGCCGTGGACATCTTGCAACCTGACGTCATGTATATGGGCGGCATGCTGCGCACGATGGAAGTGTGCAAACGTGGCGATAAGGCCGGCTTTAAAATCACGCCCCATGCTGCGAACTTGTCACTGGTGACGATGTGCACCATGCATTTGCTGCGGGCAATTCCGAATGCGGGAAAGTATTTAGAGTTTTCGATTGAAGGCTTGGATTATTATCCATGGCAGGACGGACTGTTTTTGGGCGATCCCTATAAAATTGAAGACGGCAAGGCGACGGTGACCGATGCACCGGGCTGGGGTGTTGAGATCAATCCAGAGTGGCTGGACGAGGCCACCTATAAGTGCAGCGAATTGTCATAACTGGCATTCCTTGCAGTGTTGGATTGAAACGTCTAGAACATTATCATCAATCAATGGAGAATAAAAATGGCCCTCGAACTGCCCGCAATGCCCTATGCTTATGACGCACTTGGCCCTTATATGTCGAAGGAAACTTTGGAGTTTCATCATGACAAGCACCATATGGCTTATGTGACTAACGGCAATAATTTGTTGAAGGATTCTCCTTTGGCTTCCAAGTCGATTGAAGAAATTTGCGTTGCTGCTCATGCAGAAAAAATTGCTGGCCTCGTGAACAATGTTGGCCAACATTATAACCATAATCATTTTTGGAATTGGATGAAGCCCAACGGCGGCGGCAAAAAATTGCCAGCGAAGTTGGCGGCTGCTGTGGATGCTGATCTTGGTGGGTACGACAAAATGCGTGCTGATTTTGTGCAGGCAGGTCTCACGCAGTTTGGTTCGGGCTGGTGCTGGATTGCCGTTAAGGGTGGCAAGCTTGTCATCATGAAAACACCAAATGGTGAAAACCCATTGATGCATGGCGCATCGCCAATCCTCGGTTGCGATGTGTGGGAACACAGCTATTACATCGACTACCGCAATGCGCGCCAAAAATATCTGGAAGCGTTTGTCGATAATCTTGTGAACTGGGAATATGTCGAACACATGCACGCTACGGCGTAATTTTGGACTATCCCGTTTTCGATGGGCACAATGACGTGCTGTTGCGGCTTTGGTTGAAGAAATCAACCAGAGCCGTTTCCGATTTTATTGATGGCGAGAATGATGGTCAGCTCGATTTACCACGCATGCATGATGGCGGGTTTGTGGGTGGGTTGTTTGCAATTTATACGCCTTCGCCCGATGATGGAGTTGATCGCAGCAGTTTAAATCCGCCGCCTTATCTTCCAATTCCTAATGAGTTTGCGGCGCAAGCCACATTAGAAATGGCCAATGTGCTGTTTGCGATTGAACGCGAAGCGCCAAATAGTGGCTTTCAAATTTGTCGCAGCGTTGCTGATATTCGCGGTGCTATTGCCATGGGCGCAATTGCCGCTGTGATGCATATTGAAGGGGCCGAAGCGATTGGCCCTTCCTGCCAAGGTTTGGAAGAACTTCACGCGATGGGCCTTCGTTCAATCGGCCCAGTTTGGAGTCGTGATAATGTGTTTGGCCAAGGCGTTCCTTTTCAACATCCATCAACGCCTGATATTGGCGAAGGTTTAACTGATGCTGGCAAGACCTTGGTGCGTGAATGCAATCGCCTTCGGCTTATGCTTGATGTTTCGCATCTTAATCTCAAAGGGTTTTGGGATGTGGTGCGCTTAAGCAATGCGCCGATTGTTGCCAGTCATAGCAATGTGCATGCACTTTCGCATTCATCGCGTAATTTGATGGATGATCAGCTGCGGGCCATTGGGACAAGTGGTGGTATTGTGGGATTGAATTACGCGCTCGATTTTTTGCAAGATGATGGAGTTCTGCATCCTGATTTGCCGCCATCTGAAATGATCCGCCATCTTGATCATATGTTGCGTTTGGCGGGCGAAGATTGTGTGGGGTTGGGCTCGGATTTTGATGGTGCAGCCATTCCAAACTTCATTGGCGATGTCAGCGGTTTGCCGCGACTGGTGGAAGCGATGGAAAGTGCTGGCTATGGCGAAACTTTGATTAGAAAAATTACCAGTGAGAATTGGCTGCGAGTTTTGGGCAAGACATGGGGAAATTGATATGCGCGCTGTTTACTTCGAAGCTTTTCAACAACTGCCAATCATCGCCAATCTGCCAGACCCCACACCCAGCCCATCGGGCATCGTCTTAAAAGTTGAAGCCACTGGGCTTTGCCGCAGTGATTGGCATGCGTGGATGGGGCATGATGCGGATACGAAATTGCCGCATGTGCCGGGGCATGAAATGGCGGGGACTGTGGCCGCACTGGGGCGCGATGTTAAAAATTGGAAAATTGGTGACCGTGTGACGGTGCCATTTGTTGCGGGCTGTGGGCATTGCATTGAATGCCACACGGGGCATCAACATATTTGCGACAATCAATTTCAACCGGGTTTTTCGGCCTGGGGTTCATTTGCCGAATATGTGGCGCTGGAATATGCTGATGCGAATTTGGTGCGCTTGCCTGATGCCATGAAGTTTGAAACAGCGGCCAGTTTGGGGTGTCGATTTGTAACTTCGTTTCGCGCTGTGGTCGATCAAGGGCAATGCAAACCGGGCGAATGGGTGGCGGTGCACGGCTGTGGTGGCGTGGGACTTTCGGCCATTATGATTGCAGTGGCCATGGGTGCGCGGGTTGTGGCCATAGATCTGACGGATGAGAAATTGGCATTTGCGAAGCAGCTTGGCGCTGAGGTTTTGATCAAGGGCACGGGCGATGTCGTGCAGGCTGTGCGTGATGCGACAGGTGGCGGGGCCAATCTTTCGATTGATGCCTTGGGGCATCAGACCACATGTTTTAATTCCATTTCCAGTTTGCGCAAACGTGGTCGGCATGTGCAGGTTGGCTTGATGCTTGAAGAACATGCGCATGCAAAAGTGCCGATGGACCTCGTAATTTCTCGCGAGTTAGAAATTCGCGGCAGCCACGGCATGCAGGCGTTTCGCTATGGGGATATGATGGCGATGATCGAGTCTGGTAAGTTAAAGCCAGAGCGGTTGATTGGAAAGCGTTTGTCTTTGGAAGATGCGCTCGCTGCGCTTACTGATATGGACAGCTTCAGCGGCTTAGGCATTGGTGTGATTACAAAAATTTAGACTGCTGACAAATACTGACAACAACGCCTGTTACAACGCGCAATGACTTACGCACAAAACCTCTGGATTTTCTTCGTGCTCCTCTTCGGCATCATCATTGTGCCGGGGATGGATATGTTTTTTGTGATGGCCAATTCGCTGATTGGCGGTCGTGCAAGGGGATTGGCGGCAACGGCAGGCATTACAGTTGGCGGTATTTTTCACACGATATTTGGCGCATTCTTCGTCGGCGTGATTACGCAAATGGCGCCAATTATTTTGCAACTCATCTTATTGGCTTCTGCATCTTATATGGCGTGGATTGGTTATACGTTGTTGCGCAGTTCCATTACAGTGTCTTCGATTGGT
>JAYVPZ010000486.1:0-3484 GCA_043757105.1 Aestuariivirga sp.
CAACGCCTTTGTCCACATCCTGTCATGTCTGGTAGCCTATTGTTTCAGTTCCAATAAACCAAAAATCGGAACCATCATCAGCATGGTAGCTTAACCGCAGCTGGGGTTAATTAAACAGCTCGACGAGCATGCTGTGGGCATTATTTGTCTCACGCGAGAAAATGTATCTGCACCCTGGATTCTTTTTGAAGCAGGTGCGCTTATGAAGGGACTCTCTACAAATAGGGTATGCCCGCTACTTATAGACTTAGAACCATCGGATGTGAAACCTCCGCTTTCAATGTTTCAACTTGTCAAGCGACCTAAGGAGGATTTCTTCAAACTTATCGAGACATTGAACGGCCAGATCGATCAACCGCTTGCTTTGAGTGCAGATAAGCTCAAAAATGCGTTCGAAAAATTTTGGCCTGATTTTGAGAGTGAATTTGCCAAGATTCTTTTGGAAACTGAAACTCCGACGAAAAAAACCCACCGTTCCAATGAGGATATTTTAGTCGAAATACTTGAAACCGTCAGGATGCTGGAAAGCAGGAACAGGTCAGAACAAAAAGAGCGAGAAGTCCGAAATCAATTAATACACGCACTTTCGACCAGCCCAACACTGAACACCGCTCCATTTAATTCCCTTGGCTTTGGATCAGGTCTTGCATTGGGGGGTGGCGTACCTCTGGGGCTGTTAAACCTTGATAATACTTCACTATCCAACAATGTCGGCAAAACCCTTTATGATCTAACAGCAATCAAGGTTCCTTCGGAAGGCAAGAAGGGTCCTGAATAGAATTAAACCCCTACCCCAGCCTCTTCAACGCCTCGCCTATCTTCACTTTCTTCTCTTCCAACTGCGCTTTCAATTCGCGGCTTTCCACCAGCACTTCGGGTGGGGCTTTCGCAACGAAGCCGGGGTTGTTTAGTCTCCCATCAATGCCGCCCATGTCTTTGGCGATTTTTTCTAACTCTTTATTGAGCCTTGCGCGTTCGGCGGCGAAGTCGATCATGCCTTCTAGGGGCAAAGCGACTGTGGCTTCGTCTAATGCGATTTGGGCGGATGCGGGCGGAACCGCGTCTTCGAACACCAGTGAAGACAGCCTTGCAAGGCGCATGATTTCGGCTTCCCAGTTGGCGGCGCGCATGCGGGCTTCTTGGCCGGCGTCGACGATGACGCAGGGGATTTTGGCTCCGGCATTCACGTTCATTTCGGCGCGCACCGAGCGGATTTCGGAAATCAGGCGGATGACCCAATTCATTTCAGCATCAGCTTTTGCATCACCGAGGCCTGCGTATGTTGGCCAGTTTGCGTCGATCAACATGATGGAACGGGTGGCGGTTTTGCTCCACAGTTCTTCAGTGATGAAGGGCATGAAGGGGTGTAGCAACACGAGGATTTGCTCAAAGGCCCAAGCGGCGCAGGCGCGGGTTTCGGCTTTGGCGGTTTCGTCGGTTCCGGTTAAAATCGGTTTGATCAACTCCACATACCAATCGCAATAAACATTCCATGCGAACTGATAGAGGGAGGCGGCGGCTTCGTTATATTTGTGGTCTTCAATTGCTTTCGTCACTGTGTCGCGGCAACGCGCGGCCTCACCCGCAATCCAACGATTGACTGTGACACGGGCGGCGACAGGATCAAAATTCTCGTCCTTGGCCACGCCGTTCATTTCAGCAAAACGTGCGGCGTTCCACAGTTTGGTGGCAAAGTTGCGGTAACCTTCAACACGCGACTTGGCGAGTTTCAGATCGCGCCCTTGAGCAGCCATGGCGGCCATGGTGAAGCGCAGCGCATCTGCACCAAACTCATCGATCAATTCCAATGGGTCAATGACGTTGCCCTTGGACTTTGACATTTTCTGGCCCTTCTCGTCACGAACCAGGGCATGAATATAAACTTTTTCAAACGGCACTTCCTTCATGAAGTGAAGGCCCATCATCATCATGCGGGCGACCCAGAAGAAAATGATGTCGAACCCTGTGACCAGCACGTCGGTTTTATAATGGCGTTTGAGGATGGGCGTTTGCTCGGGCCAACCCAATGTTGAAAACGGCCAAAGCGCTGACGAGAACCACGTGTCGAGCACGTCTTCATCGCGGGTGAGTTTTACATTTGGGCCAGCGGCGGCTTGTGCCAGAGCTTCGGTTTCTTCAACGTATATTTTTCCGTCATCGCCATACCAAGCCGGAATTTGGTGGCCCCACCAGAGTTGGCGGCTGATGCACCATGGCTGAATGTTGTTCATCCACTCGTAATAAGTTTTATCCCAGTTCTTCGGAACGAAATTTGTGTCGCCCTTATCGACAGCGGCAATCGCAGGCTTGGCCAATGTGGCAGCGTCCACATACCATTGCTCGGTTAGCATCGGCTCAATGACCACGCCTGAGCGATCACCAAAGGGCTGCGGAATCATTTTCTCTTCTTTGCCACGGTAGAAGCCGAGTTCTTCAATTTCGGCCAACACCATCTCACGCGCTTTGTAACGATCAACGCCGTTATAGCGCTCGGGCACATGGTTTTCAGGAGTTGAAATCATCCGCGCTTTTTTATCCATCAGCATGATGAGCGGAATGTTGTTGCGCTTGGCCACATGAAAATCGTTTTCATCATGTGCGCCCGTAATCTTGACCGCACCGGTTCCAAATTCAGGATCGGGATATTCATCAGCGATGATGGGGATTTTGCGGTTGGCGATGGGAAGCCAAACCATTTTGCCTACAAGATTTTTATAGCGCTCATCCGATGGATGCACGGCCACCGCGCCATCACCCAACATGGTTTCAGGGCGCGTGGTGGAAATGACGATTTCTTTCAGGCCATCAATTTCACCATCGACCAATGGATAGGCGAATGACCACATGGCACCCTTGGTGTCGCGGGTTTCAACTTCAAGATCGCTGATTGCGGTTTCGAATACCGGATCCCAATTGACCAGACGCGTGTCTTTATAAATCAGCTTTTCTTTATAGAGCTGCACAAACACTTTGCGCACAGCTTGGCTGAGGCCTTCGTCCATGGTGAAGCGCTCACGGCTCCAATCACATGATGCACCGAGACGGCGGAGTTGTTGCGTGATGATGCCGCCGGATTCTTCTTTCCATTGCCAGACGCGTTCGAGAAATTTTTCACGGCCCATTTCGCGGCGGTTGGTTTTGCCTTCTTTGGCGAGCAAACGTTCCACCACCATTTGAGTGGCTATTCCTGCATGATCCGTTCCCGGTTGCCACAAAACATCCCTGCCCCGCATGCGCTCGAAACGCACGAGAATGTCTTGGATGGTGTTGTTGAGCGCATGGCCCATGTGGAGCGAGCCAGTGACATTTGGCGGCGGGATGACGATTGTAAACGGCTTGGCGTTTGGCTTGCGACCCGGTTTAAAATAACCACCATCTTCCCACTGCTTATACAGACGGGCTTCCATTTCGGCGGGAACGAATTTTGTGTCGAGAGTCATGAAGGATTCTTTGATTTAAGTGGAGTTGAGGGGCTTAAACACTA
>JAYVPZ010000487.1:0-13715 GCA_043757105.1 Aestuariivirga sp.
GGTTCCGCAGCAGCCGCGATTGTCGTTACGAAAGTGGGCTGTGCGCCCGCCATGCCCACCTCAGAAGAACTCGACCAATTTATGAAAGACCATGCCTGATGCATATTGCTCCCTATGACAATAACAACAAAGCCATCGTCGATGTTGATGACGCGCATGTTCCGCTCAACTATTTTAACATTGTGAAATTAAAGCGCGATCAGGTTTTTGAATACCAAGTGCCGGGTTATGAAACAGCTATTGTTCCGGCCACTGGGACAATTGATGTTTCCGTTGAAGGCGAGGATTTCGAAGGCATCGGCAATCGCGGAGTGGATGTGTGGGACGGTGAGCCGGAAGGGGTTTATGCGCCCACGGCTTCAAAAGTGCGCATGGTTTGCAAATCAAATACAGCAGAAGTGTTTGTGGCGGGCGCAAAGTTTGATGGGGTGCTTACGCCCTTTGCCGTGCGTGTGGCTGATATTGATAAGATTCAATATGGCAGTGATGACACCAAAACCCACCGCAAAATCAAACATATTTTCGGCACAAAATATAAAGACCGGGTTGGGCGCTTATTGGTTTCAGAACTTTTTACCGTGGGCCAAGGCGGCTGGTCAGGGTTTCCTTCGCACAAGCATGACACAGACCGCCTGCCCCTCGAAACGCGGCACGATGAAACCTATAATTTCCGCTTTCGCCCCAATCATGGATTTGGCATGCAACTGGTGCAACGCGAAGACGGGAAGGTGGGCGATGCTTATCATATCGTCAATGGTTCGACCATTGTGCTCGACAAAGGCTATCATCCTTGCGTGGTGGGGCCGGGATATGAAATGTATTATTTTACAATCTTGGGCGGTTTGAGCCAGCGCTCGTTGGTGCAGTTTTTTCAACCCGTTCACGCCTATCAAGTTGAAACCATTCCCGGCATTAAAGACATGATTGCGAAATTTAAATGACTGTTGCCAATCTTAAAGATGTTTTGCTCCCTGCGATTGCTGGGCATTATGGTGTTGCGGGTGTCGTCGTGCTGGGTTGGGAAGATGCGCGGGCTTATGTTGAAGCGGCGGAAGAATTAGGCGTTCCGATTATTTTGCAAGCAGGCCCCGGCTGCCGCAAGCATACGCCTGTTTCGATAATGGGAAAAATGTTTCGGCATTTGGCTGAGCAGGCGAAGGTGCCTGTCGTCTGCCATATTGATCATGCGCTGACAGTCGAAGAATGTGTTTTAGGAATTGAACATGGCTTCACTTCGGTGATGATTGATGGTTCGGCTTTGCCTATTTCTGAGAATATCGAACTTACAGTTCGGGTCGTTGAGATTGCTCATCGGGCTGGTGTTTCGGTTGAAGGTGAAGTTGGTTTTGTGGGTTATATTAGCGGTGCTGCTTCTGCACACACATCACCAGCGGAAGCACAACGCTTTGATCTGGAAAGTGGTGCTGATGCGATGGCTATTTCGATCGGCAATGTTCATCTCAACACGGAAAAGACATCAGGCATTAATTTTGAATCTCTGGGCGCGATTGAAGCTGTGACCCGCTTGCCATTGGTGTTGCATGGCGGCAGCGGCATTCCACTTGATGTACGTTCAAAACTGGCCAGCGAGACACGCGTGAAGAAATTTAACATCGGCACAGAATTGCGCATGGCGTTTGGAATATCGCTTAGAAATTACTTGAATGAACACCCGCAAAGCTTTGATCGGAATATGATTTTGAGCGCGACGATCAATGACGTAAAAGCTGAGGCCAAGAGGGTTATGGTTGGGCTGAACCCCACTTACCGTCATCCCCGCGCAGGCGGGGATCCAACTTTTAATAAGTCTTGATGAAGCGAAGTTGGGTTCCCGCCTGCGCGGGAATGACGGTTGTTAGAGCGGGAGTGACGGTAGTTAGATGGTATCGAAAAAATCAGACACTTTGAACCTTTGCAACCATGTTCTTCATCGTCGCCGTATCTTTCGCATCCAACGCCCCAAACTCTAACGAACATTTAAAGCTCTGTCCTGCCTCAATGCTCAACACATTGCCTTTGGCTTTTTCCGCGGTGTAGCCATCGGCTTCGGCTGTTGCAGGCAAATAAATTCCAATAGCGTCTTGGTTTGGCGTGCGCGTGATCCATCTCACACCGCGCGGCAATTCGATTGGTTTATGACTGATAAAATCAGCTGTGCCATCGGGCAGCGCCTGCATCGAATGCGCCCAACCTTGTTTGTCGGATTTGAAAGTAAGGCCCATCACTAATTCTGGATCAAAAGATTTTCCTTTTGTCATTTCACGGTGGAGTTTTGGATTTTTCTGGAGGGATTTAATGAAGGCCAAATACTGAGGCGTTGTCTTAAAAAACGCAGGGAACTTGTCGCGCACATTTACATTAGATGGATCATCAGAAGCGGTATCGCTTAGTTTCGCGCCATCAACGGGTTTGAAATTGACGTGCGCTAAATACATCACATCCATTGGTGTGGCTTTGAGGTTTTTCACTTCTAGGTGCATAGCGATGCGACCATTATTTTCATTCATCCGAATGCGCGGTTCGGCCACATAATTGTGCGTGAAAGCCACCGTGTGACGATAGCTGCCTGACACTTCGACATAAGCACCACTCTCGTCTTCACCGAAAGTCAGTTCTGCATACTGATAAATTGCATTCGGCAATTCACCGTGCAGCGGATGTGTGTCACCCGGCCCGGGGTTGCCCATTGCTGTCACCCCACAATGCAATAGAAAACCTCCATAGTTGCTCAGATAATCGCCGGAATTAACTGGCTCATCAAACATCGACCGCATTGTCAAGCGGCGGCCATAAAACTTTGCATCCCAAATCTGTTGGCCATGAAAAGGCAACATGATTATTTCGCCAACTGTATTGCTGATGCGTAGAGCCGCAACACCGCTTGCGTATCTATAAATGAAAATTTTTAAGGCGCCGTGTTGGGCTAATAAAGTTTCTGCGCGAGTAAATTCAACAGCATTAAGATTGATGATGGTATTTGAGTTCATTTTACATTTCCAAGATGATCAAGTGATCATGGTTTTCCATTTTTCATAATAAGATTTAAGGCCGGCAATATCTGGAGGGTTTACAAAGCTTGCTTGCGGTGCAGGATGCGGCTGATACCATGAGCCAAGCATGGCGGCTCCGCGTGCGGTACCGGCTTGATCCTTTGCGACAAACAATTTTTGGTTCGGGCGTAAAGCGGCAATAGTTTCGCACAACACATGATTTTGCGCGAAGCTGCCATCCACAATTAAATCGCCACTTTCGATTTTCAAATTATCAAGCGTCAATGTGCACATCAACGCCGCATAAAATGTGGCAAGGCTGGTGCGTTGTTCAGGCTTAACGTTGCCGATGATCTCACCCATGCGCGCCGCAAAAGGCCCGCCGTTTGGGCTAAATGAGGGGAGTGCAAATATATTTGAAGCAATGAATTGATTGATGTCATCCATCGACTCTGGTGATGTGCAATCACCCGAGAGTGTCGCAAATTCGCGCCCACCCATGAATTTTGCCGTTGCAATTGGCCTGCCCTCGGCATCAATGTTGGCCAACATATCCATGTCAGGTTTCAAGCTTGCCAATGAATGTCCAACCGCCATGGCGACGACCCAGGTTCCCGTCGACAAAACCGTGAAGGGTGCTTTGCGCGAGGCAAGGTAGGGTAACAAGGCTGCGTTTGAATCATGTATGCCGCAGAGGACTTTGATATTTGGTGAGACGCCTAGATCCTTTGAAGCTGCCGTACTGAGCATGCCCATTTCGGCCCAAGGCGAACTTATGGGAGCAAACAATTTGTCGAAGCCTAAAGCCTCCGCCAATTTAGTTGGTTTGCCTGCAGCAGGTAGCCACAGATCGGTGTGTGCGCCCATCGAACAAATATCATACGCGAATTTGCCTGTCATTCGCCAAACCCAATATTGCGGATAGCCTACGATCTGCGTAACCCTCGCAAACGCCTCGCCAAGATTCCACTTTTGCCACGCCAGCTGTCTGCCAACATTTAAGCCCGCTGGCATGCTCGGTGAATATGTTTTTGTAAAAGGATCACGCAGGGGTTCATAGCGCGCGTTTATATCTTCGCAGTTCGTGAATTCATAATCCATTATCGGGAGAACTAAGCCCTTCTGGTTCATCACCGCGCCGGATGCGCCGTGGGTTGTGGGGACGAGCGTTTCGATTTTAAATTTTATCGCCGCTTCCCTCAAAGATGCGCCAAAAAAATTCCAAATTTTTTCAACATCAGCATGCGGATAAGGCGGCCCAGGCAATGAGGCATTTGGCATTTGCCGTTCAAACAGCAGAGCGCCATCATTGTCAAACACGACAAATTTTAAATTGGTCTTGCCAACATCAAGAACCGCTGTGTTCATCCTATTATGTTCGTCCAAACCATTTGGCGGTCATGATAGGAATTGCAATTGACACGATCAACAACAAACCGATTAGGATTGCAATTTCAATGCCGGGGATGTTTACCAGCGACAGACCAAAAATGGTGAGACCGAGAATCAAAACGGATAGAACCAATCCCAAAATTGTCCCCGTTCCGCCAGTGATCGAAATGCCGCCGAGGATCACCATCGTTACAATTTCAAGCTCCCAACCAAGTGCAATATTTGGTCTTGTGGAGCCGATGCGGCCAGTCAGCAGAACAGCTGCGAGACCAGCCATTAATCCTGTCAAAACAAAAAGCCAGAAGCGAATTTTTTCAACTTTAATGCCAGAAAAACGCGCTGCCATGGGGTTGTGGCCGATTGCGAAAATTTGTCGGCCAATTACCGTTCGGTGGAGGACGAAGCCAAAGACGCAGGCGATGATCAAAAAAAGCGCAAATGAATTTGGGATCGGAATTCCGGGCCAAATATATCCTTGTCCAAGTGATGTTAAGCCGCTTGGGTATTTGGTGAGCGCCTGATCACCCAAGACAACTTGAGCGAGGCCGCGGAACAGTGACATGGTGCCTATGGTGACCACGATGGACGGCAAGCGAAAATAGGTGACTAATGCGCCATTCACCGCGCCACACATTGTGCCAATTGCAAGACCCGCAATCACGAGTGTGAAGGTTCCGAATCCCATGCTCGATAGCAAACCCATGCCCATTGAACACACCGCAATGTTTGCGGCCACCGACAAATCTATTTCACGACTTATGATGAGAAGTGCCATGGCCAAAGCGATGATGGCTTTTTCAGAAAAATTGAAGGTCGCGTCCGAGAGGTTATATACATCCAAGAAGTAAGGTGAAATCCAAGTGTTGATGATGATCACAGCGGCCAACAACATGACCAATATGCTTTCCCACCTTAAGAGATAGCTTTGCAGGCTGAACGGTGGGCGATCTAAAACGTGATACCTCTGTGTGTCGCTCATGATGCGGCAACTTTTTTGCGGGCGCTGGCGAGAATGAGTTTGCCGATTGGGCGTTCGGAACGCGCGTTAACAATAACGGCAGCGAGGATCACGGCCCCTGAAATTAGCATTTGCCAGAAAGGCGATACGTTTATAACGGGAAGTGCGTTCACAATGACACCGAGGAAAAGTGCGCCCAGTAATGCACCTGATACACTGCCAATGCCACCCGCAATTGAGACGCCGCCGATCACGCAGGCTGCAATGATTGTAAGTTCAAAACCTTGCGCATTGTCAACGAATGCGATGCCGTATCGAGCGACCCACAAATATCCGCAAAGGCCAGACACGGCACCCGCCAAGGTGTAAGCAATGAATTGTTCAAACGGAATATTGATGCCGCAATAGCGCGCGGCAACGGGGTTTCCACCAATGGCATAAAGCCCACGACCAAATTGGGTTTGGCGGTAGAGCAGCCAATAAAGGGTGGTGACGACGAGTGCAACCCATATCAGACTGGGTATGCCCAACAACACGGCATGAGGAAAATCGAGAAAATCCTTGTTCATATCTTTCGAGGTGAGCCATTCTCCACCTGCAAGTAAAAAGATCAGTCCACGGAAGATTGCCAGTGTGCCGAGCGTTACCACAATCGGCGGAATACCAACGAAAGCGACAAATGCACCATTCACCGCGCCCAATACCGCACCGATCATAATAGACATGATGATGATGACATAAAGCGGTACATCGGGATTTGCGCGGGAGAATAATGCCACAATCATTCCCGTCAGTGCGAGGTTTGCCGCAACTGAAAGGTCAATGCCGCGCGTAATGATAATGGCCATTTGGGCTAATGTAAGCATGAAGAGAAAGCTTGTGTCGGTGAGCACATTGACCAAACTTTCGCCAGTTAGAAATACCGGTGCACGGATTCCGACGGCGACCACAAGTGCGGCAACGATTAAGGATAATAAGAATTCGCGGTTGGCGAATAGGGAATTGGATTTCATTTTTTTATCCAACCCTCATTCGTCATTCCGGCGAAAGCCGGAATGACGGAGTGTTTTATTGCGCACTATAGATCCCATTAAAATGCGCCTCCCGACGCCGCGCTCACGATTTTTTCTGGCGTCGCTTCTGCCCGCGTAAAGCGCTTTACAAATTTTCCTTCATACATCACTTGGATGGAATCTGACATACCGATCACTTCTGGCAATTCACTTGAAATCAAAATTATTGCTAAGCCTTCTTTAGCCAACTCGCCAATGAATTCATGCACGGCGGCTTTCGATCCGATGTCGATGCCTTTGGTTGGCTCATCCAATATCAAAATGCGCGGACGCGTGGCCAACCATTTTGCGATCACGACTTTTTGTTGATTGCCGCCGGAAAGGTCGCCCAAGCGCTGTTCCCAGCTTGATGCCTTTACAGAAAGTTTCGTGCCAAATTTTTGCGAGGTGTTTAATTCATCTTGATATGAAATCACATTATTCTTGGCATGTTCCTTGATACTCGGCAGGGTCATGTTTTCGCGAATGCCAAAGGGTTGGAATGTGCCTTGCGCTTGGCGGTCTTCAGGCACATAGGCAATGCCAGCGGCGATAGCTTCGGCGGCGCTTTTGATTTGAATGGGTAGGCCAGAAATTTTAATTGTGCCACGATCGATCTCGGTGAGGCCAAACAAGGCTTGCATCAGTTCTGAACGCCCTGCCCCCACCAAACCGTAGAAACCTAGAATCTCGCCTTGGCGAAGTTCAAAGCTTGCGCCATCAAATTCTGTTGCGTTGGAAAAATCATTCACTTCAAGAATAACCTTACCAATTTTAACATCACGTTTTGGAAATACTTGATCGATGGAACGACCGACCATTAATTTCACGAGATCTGCTTGCGTCACATTTTGAATTTCGCCCTCACCCACATATTCGCCATCACGCAGGCATGTCCACCGATCAGCAATTTTGAAAATCTCATCGAATTTATGGCTGATAAATATAATGGCGCAGCCTTGAGATTTTAACTGTGTGATGATGCCAAAGAGATCATTAATCTCACGGCCAGACAATGCTGCTGTCGGCTCATCCATAATAATGATGCGCGCGTTGTGGCTTAAGGCTCGTGCAATTTCCACCATATGTTTCTGCGCCACGCCAAGTGTTTTCAGAACCGTATCGCTTGAAAACTCTGCGTCAATGCGTTTTAACAAATCTTGGGATTTCGAATGCAAGATTGGCCAATCAACGAGTCCCGAACTCTTGCACGGCATGTGGCCCATGAAAATATTTTCAGCGACTGAGAGTTCATCGAACATCACCGTTTCTTGGTGGATCGCGGCGATGCCGGCTTTCCATGAATCAGTTGGTTTGGAAAACGCAACCGACTTGCCATCGATTAAAATCTCGCCCGCATCTGGCTTGTAAATTCCCGTTAGAATTTTCACGAGTGTAGATTTGCCTGCACCATTCTCACCCAGCAACGCTGTCACTTCGCCGCTGCGTAAAGTTAACTTTACACCGTGCAGGGCGCGCACGCCAGGGAAGCTCTTGTTGAGCCCCGACACAGACAGGATGGGTGGGTTGTCAGTCATCAGAAAAAACGGCCCTCACATCAGGAGAAAAAATGAGGGCCGCAAGTCATCTTAGAATATTTTAGAGAATTGTTCGATGTTCGTTTTATCGAAAGTGAATGGATCGGCCATTGCTGCTTGGCCATCATCACCAATCTTAATCTCACCCATACGTCCCGCCATTATCGATGTGTTTGGAGCGCCTGTGGCTTTCCCAGACTGGATCATGGCGGCGATCATCACTGCTGAGTAACCCAGATCAATTGGGTTCCAGATTGCGAATGTATCCGCCGCGCCAGCCAGAACTGCACCCTTCATTTCTGAAGGAAGGCCCAGACCAGTCACAAACACTTTGCCCACAAGGCCAGCGTCAACCACAGCCTTGGCCGCTGCAACGATGCCCACTGATGTTGGCGCGATAATGCCCTTCAGGTTTGGATTGGCTTTGAGCAAGCCTTGTGTTTCACGGTAAGATTTATCGGCTTGGTCGTCGCCATAAACGGTGGCTACTAATTTCATTTTGGCATAGTCTGGCTTGGCCCATTCCTTTTTCATTTCTTCAATCCAGATGTTCTGGTTGGTGGCTTGGGCAGTGGCTGAAAGAATGGCGACTTCGCCTTCGTTCTTCAAAGTCTTGGCCATCATCTGTACGCATTTGGAACCGATCAATGCGTTGTTTGACGGATTGAGATGCATGATGCGGCCGTCTTTCCCGACGCCTGAGTCAAACGAGATCACCTTAATGCCGCGTTCCATGGCTTTCTTGCACACGGGAACTAAAGCGTCTTGATCGTTGGCTGAAATCGCAATCGCGTCAACTTTCTGCGCGATCAATGAATCGATGACAGCGATTTGTTCTTCGGCTGTGGTCTTGGTTGGGCCTGTGTAAATCAGATCAATATTGCCGAGTTCCTTCGCGGCTTCCATGCCACCATCACGGCAGGCATCGAAAAAGCCAATGCCGAGCGCCTTTACAACAAGTGCAATGCGCACTTTGTCAGCGGCGAATACGGGTGTTGCAACAGCCATGGATGCTGCTGATGCACCCATTAATGTCAGAACAGAACGACGTGAAATATGCTTCATAACTTCCTCCCAATATGCCCGCTTGATTGCGAGCTGTTATCGTTACCAGATGCTGGCAGCGCTATGCCGCCACAGTCACCTGCACGAATTCTTTTTTAACAATCACAACGTTCACGCCCGCATTGCGCAGCATTTCAAGGCAGGCTTCTGGAGCGGTTTCGTCAGTGATCAAAATATCAATGCGCGACAACGGGCACACAACCAGCGAGCCGCGATTAGCGAATTTTGAACCATCCACCATCACGCATAATTTTTCGGCGCGCTTCAAAAGTTTGGCCTCGGCGCGTGCTATCAATGGGTCGCCTTCAACAACACCGAGAGGCCCGACAGAGATTGCGCTCATAAACATGCGTGAGGCAGAATAATGTTGAATGGCGTCATCATCAAAAGGTGAGACGATGAGCTTTTGCTCGCGGTAAACTTCACCACCGGGCAAAGCCACACGGCATTTGCTGTCGTGAATTAAAGTTTCCGCCAGCGGATAAGAATTGGTCAGGATTTTCAGTTTGCGGTGGCGCAGAAATTCGCCCATCTGAAAAGTGGTCGTGCCGCCATTGATGATGATTGCTTCTCCATCTTCACACAGTTCAACTGCAGCTTTTGCTATGGCGCGTTTAGCGGCAATATTATGAGTTTGCGAAACATCGAATGAGCGCGTGGCAAGGCTTGGTGTTTCGGGTTGATTGACGGTGTTGTCGATGCTTTCCAGCGCGCCATGAATGCGCCGTGCCAATCCCAAATCAGCCAGCTTCGCAAAATCACGACGGATTGATGCTGCAGATGCGCCTGTCGCTGCGCCAATATCGGAAACTTGCACAAGCCCCTTGGCGCGCAACATGCCCTGTATCACCTGCCACCTTTCGCGCTCGTGCATTTTAGTTCTCCAACATGCGCAAAACTAATCAACTTCAATCATGAGAGTCAATAAAAATGACTCTCGTGATTCAAAATTCGCAGCGCAACAAATTATTGCGGCGCAATATGCGCAATAGTGATTGACCTTGATCGTTTTGGTTTTTAAGCTATTCTCAAACTATGGAGTTGTTTTAATGGCCAAAGCCCCCTCAAATCTCATTCCCAATCTTTGGCGCGATGCCGACGTGAAGGGAAAAGACGAGCCTGGTCTCCTGCTCTATCGCTCTAATTTGTTGGGCAGCGATTTGCGCATCACGAATTTTGGCGGTGGCAATACTTCGGCAAAAGTGAATATGAAAGATCCGCTTTCCGGCGCTGAAGTTGAAGTGTTGTGGGTGAAAGGATCAGGCGGTGATATTGGCTCGATGAAGCTTGATGGCTTTTCCACGCTCTATATGGACAAGCTGAACAGTCTCAAAAATATTTACAAAGATATTTCTCAAGAAGATGAGATGGTTGGCATGTTTAATCACTGCACCTTCAATCTCAACCCACGTGCCACGTCAATTGACACGGCACTGCATGGCTTTGTGCCATACGCACATGTTGACCATGTTCATGCGGATGCAGTGATTGCAATTGCTGCGGCGAAGAATTCAGAAGAAATGACGCGCAAAATTTTTGGCGGTGAGATTGGATATTTACCGTGGCAACGGCCGGGCTTTGATCTGGGGTTGAAGCTTGGAGCGTTAGCCCAATCTAATCCGAACTTGGTTGGTGTGGTGCTAGGTGCGCACGGCCTGTTCACTTGGGGGAACACAGCGAAGAGCTGCTATGAAACCACATTGCGCATTATCAATCACGCGGCGGATTGGCTTTCGCAAAATGTGAAGACGCCTGCTTTTGGTGGCGAGAAGGTGAAGTCACTTGGTGCGGAAAGCCGCGCTGCTGTTGCACTGAAATTAATGCCAACTATTCGGGGTTTGATTTCAACTCATGAAAGCAAGGCTGGGCACTTCACTGATGCGCCTGAAGTATTGGAGTTTGTAAATTCAAAAGCGCTGGATGCGTTGGCTCCATTGGGTACTTCCTGCCCTGATCATTTTCTGCGCACAAAAATTCGCCCACTGGTTTTGCCCGCGAATGGAGAGGTTGGCGATGAATTGAAAGTGCTTATTGATCAGTATGCGGATGATTATGCCACATATTATAATCGCTGCAAGCACGCCAATTCTCCAGCGATGCGCGATCCGAATGCAGTCATCTATCTTGTGCCGGGTGTGGGCATGATTTCATTTGCCAAAGACAAAGCCACATCGGATTGCTTCGGAGTTTTATGTCAACGCCATCAACGTTATGCGCGGGGCTTCGGGTGTTTCGACCTATGTAGGATTGCCCGAGCAAGAGGCATTCAATATTGAATATTGGCTGCTCGAAGAAGCCAAGCTTTCACGCATGCCAAAACCAAAACCATTGCAGGGCCGTATTGCTTTGGTCACAGGCGGCGCGTCTGGCATAGGGTTGGCCATTGCCGAAAAGCTGGCGCAGCAAGGTGCGTGTGTTGCGATTGCTGATATTAATAATGATGGCATGTCCGAAGTGGTTGCGGACTTTGGCAAAAAATACGGCAAAGATAATATGATCTCGGTGCACATGGATGTGACCAAAGAAGAAGCGGTGATCAAAGGCTTCAGTGATACCGTGGCGCGGTTTGGTGGGCTGGATATTGTGGTTAATAACGCAGGCATCGCCATTCCATCGCCTGCTGATGAAACATCGCTCGACACTTGGAACAAGCAAATGGCGATTTTAGGCACAGGTTATTTCCTCGTGGGCCGTGAAGGCTTTCGCATTTTAAAACGCCAGAATTGTGCTGGATCAATGATCTATATTGCATCGAAAAATGGCATGGTGGCCTCGCCCGGCACATCGGCTTATGGTGCGATGAAAGCCGCGGAAATTCATCTTGCCCGCGTGCTTGCAGCAGAAGGCGCGCCATTTGGTATTCGCGTCAACACCGTGAACCCTGATGCGGTGTTGCGCGGTTCGAAAATCATGTCGGAAGGATACCGCGCCAGCCGCGCCAATAGTTTAGGGATAAAGCCCGAAGAATTAGAAGACCACTACCGCAAGCGTTCACTTTTGCAGCGCAGTGTTTATCCTGAGGACATTGCCGAAGCCGTCTATTGGTTTGCGTCTGATGCTTCGAATAAATCAACTGGCAACATCATCAATGTTGATGCTGGCCATTTAGCCTCTTTCACACGGTGACATCATGACCTTTGCAATCAGCGCTGATTTTATTGCAACTCAAAATGCAAAAACCATATCGGCTCACAAAGAAGATTATGCAGCGCTCGCCCGACAGCTTAAACGACGCGGAATTGAAATTGAAGCAATGACCCTTCGTGCCATGGCTTATGCGGTGGCCGTTCCCACCTGGGGGGTGGGCACAGGCGGCACACGGTTTGCGCGTTTTCCCGGCCCTGGCGAACCGCGCGGTATTCATGAAAAACTGGAAGATTGCGGCGTGATCAATCAACTCACGCGCACCACGCCAACAGTGTCTCCGCATTTTCCATGGGATAAGGTTTCAGACTACAGGGCGTTGCGTCAAGAAGCTGCTTCGCATGAGATTGGCTTTGATTGTATAAATTCAAATACCTTTCAGGATCAATTGGCTCAGAAGAATTCTTACAAGTTTGGTTCGCTTACACACGCCGATGCTGGAACGCGCCAACAAGCTGTTGAACATAATATTGAGTGCATCGAAATTGGCGAGCAGCTTGGCTCTAACGCACTTACAGTTTGGATTGCTGATGGCAGCAATTTTCCGGGTCAGTCAAACCTTGGCAAGGTATTTGATCACTATATGCAGTCGCTGCAAGCGATCTATGACAAACTGCCAAAAAACTGGCTCGTGTTTCTTGAACATAAAATGTATGAGCCCGCTTTTTATTCGACTGTGATTGCCGACTGGGGTTCCAGCTTGATGGCGGCGACGGAACTCGGTGACAAGGCCAAATGCCTTGTTGATCTCGGTCATCATGCGCCCAACACCAATATCGAGCAAATTGTGTCGCGGCTTGTACGCGTGCAAAAATTGGCAGGGTTCCATTTCAATGATTCAAAATATGGTGATGATGATTTGGATGCAGGGTCGGTTGATCCGTTTCGGCTGTTTCTGGTTTTTAATGAATTGGTTGATGCAGAGTTGAGCCAAGCCAAGGGTTTCAATCCCGCATATATGATCGACCAATCGCACAATGTGACTGACCCAATTGAAAGTCTGATTTCATCGGCTATGGAAATTCAGCGGTCTTATATTAAAGCTTCATTGATCGACCGTGCCGAGCTTTCTGACTTGCAAGATCAGAGCGACGCGATGGCTGCGCATCGTTTGGTAAAGTTGGCATTCAATACAGATGTGACGCCAATATTGTGTGAGGCACGGTTGCGCAAAGGTGGAGCGCTGCATCCGTTTGCGACTTACCGTGCCAGTGGCTTTCGCAACGAAAAAGCCAAAGAACGGCCAGCGGTGGCGGGCTCAAGTTCGGGGATTGTTTAAATAGTTGCACTAGCGTCGTATTCCGACGTATATAGCGCATCATGTTTAAGAAATTCATAGCGCTATCATTTCTTGTTTTCATTTCCGCCGTCGGGCCTTGCCGAGCGGAACAACTCCATGTCTTCGCTGCCGCCAGTTTAAAAAATGCTTTGGATGCCGTTAATGCATCTTGGAAAGCTGATACCACTCAAGAAGTGACGCTCACCTATGCCGCCAGCAATGCTTTGGCCAAGCAGATTGAAGCTGGTGCGCCAGCTGATGTTTTTGTTTCGGCTGATTTGACTTGGATGAAATATC
>JAYVPZ010000488.1:0-3461 GCA_043757105.1 Aestuariivirga sp.
TTTGGCTAAGTTTACGCAGATTGAGACGCTGCACACCGTGAGCGGCAAGATTGACTTGATTGCCATGGTGCGCACCGCGACATCAGAGGACATGGATAAAGTGATTGATCAGATTGGTGTTATTTCGGGTGTGACGGAAATTGAGACAGCGGTTATTTTGTCGACTAAAGTTGATCGTAGATAGGGGGAATGAAAATGCTGAAAACTATTATTATCGTACTAGCCGCTATAATTGGAGCACAGGCAGCGGTTGCTGACCAACGCATTGTAGAGCAACGATACGTACCGCGCGACGCGCAAGAAATTACGATGTCATTTGCGCCATTGGTCAAGCGCACAGCACCCGCCGTCGTCAATGTTTACGCAAAGACCATTCAAAAGCAGCAAGCCCAAGGTGGCCCATTTGATGATCCGATTTTTCGGCAGCTTTTTGGCCTCGGCGATAACCGCTATGGCCCGCCGCGTGAACGTGTAGCAAATTCATTAGGTTCAGGTGTGATCGTTGATCAGACGGGCATAATCGTTACTAATAATCACGTTATCAAAAATGGAACTGATATTCGCGTGGCCCTTGCTGATAAGCGCGAGTTTGAAGCGAAAGTCATTTTGGCTGACGAGCACACTGATCTGGCCATTCTAAAAATTGATGTGGGTGATGAAAATTTACCATCGCTATCGCTTGGCAATTCGGATGACCTCGAAGTTGGTGATCTTGTTCTGGCCATCGGCGATCCCTTTGGTGTTGGTCAAACAGTCACCAGTGGCATTGTTTCTGCTTTGGCGCGCACTAGTGTTGGGGCAACTGACTATCAGTTCTTCATCCAAACTGACGCCGCTATCAACCCCGGAAATTCGGGTGGAGCGCTGGTTAATATGCATGGCGACCTGATTGGAATTAACACCGCGATTGTTTCTAAATCTGGTGGTTCGGTTGGTATTGGATTTTCCATTCCGTCTAATATGGTGAAGACGGTTATCAAGGGTGCTGAAACGGGGAAGAAAGTTGTTCGTCCTTGGATGGGTGGAAGTTTTCAAAACGTAACGCAAGACTTGGCTGACTCGCTGGATTTTGCTCGGCCAGAAGGCGCATTGATTGTTGAGCTTCATCCGCAAAGTCCTTTGAGTGTTGCGGGTCTGCGCCGTGGAGACGTGGTTGTTGCGATGGACGGAAAATTGATTGAGAACGCGCAGGAGTTTTCATACATGATAGCCACATCGCGGCTGGGGGAGCGCAAGTTGGTTGAATATCGCCGTGGGCCTTCGTCGCGGCAGACCAGCATCAGGTTGATTGCAGCGCCTGAAACGATAGCGCGGTCTGAAACCAACATTACGGGCCAAACGCCAATGGCTGGCTTGGTGGTCGCAAATCTTTCGCCGTCAGTTGCTGATGAAGTTGGGCTTGGGGCTGATGCAACTGGTGTGGTCGCGCTCGAAGTGAAAGTGGGGCCAGCGCAACAGTTTTTCCGCAAAGGCGATATTATCACAGACATAAATGGTCAAGCGATAGATAGTGTGGAGACCCTTCGTGGTGTTTTACAACAAGCAACAACACGCTGGCAGATTGGCTTTGTGCGCAATGGACGAAAAGCGTTTCTGCGGCTCGGATAATGTCATCACTGTTTGACGCAGCGGGCATGACTAGCCAAGGGCCACGGCCCTTGGCCGATAAGTTGCGACCTGCGAAACTTTCCGATGTAGTTGGGCAAGATCATTTGGTGGGTGAAGATGGAACGCTGACACGCATGTTGGCGTCGGGCCGTATTCCGTCAATCATATTGTGGGGGCCGCCGGGCACGGGCAAGACCACGATTGCAAGATTGCTGGCTGGCGAAACGGGTCTCGTGTTTGAACAAATGTCGGCAATATTTTCTGGCGTTGCCGATCTCAAAAAAACTTTCGAACAAGCGCGCATGCGTCGAGAGCAGGGGCGCAACACTTTGTTGTTTGTGGATGAGATTCACCGTTTCAACAAATCGCAGCAAGACTCGTTTTTGCCTTACGTTGAAGATGGCACGATTACATTGGTCGGGGCCACGACGGAAAATCCGAGCTTCGAATTGAATGGTGCGTTGTTATCGCGTGCGCAGGTATTGGTTCTCAATCGTTTGGATGAGGAAGCACTCAACGCACTTATTGGTCGAGCCGAGATTTTTGAGAAGCGGGCTTTGCCGTTGGACGCAGATGCGCGTGCTTCATTGCTCACCTTGGCTGATGGTGATGGGCGATATTTTTTGAATTTGGTCGAAGAAATTTTTGCATCTCTTCCTGAAGGGTCGGCGCCATTCAATTCTGAAGCGCTCAGTAAAGCTGTTTCAAAGCGATTGCCGCTTTATGATAAAGCTGCCGATGGGCATTATAATTTGGTCTCAGCACTCCATAAATCAGTGCGTGGTTCTGATCCTGATGCGGCACTATATTATCTGGCACGTATGCTAGCGGCTGGCGAAGATCCATTGTTCATTGCGCGTCGCCTTGTGCGTATGGCTAATGAAGATGTGGGGCTGGCTGATCCTGAAGCTGTTAAGCAAGCGTTGGCGGCGAAGGATGTTTATGATTTTCTGGGTTCACCTGAAGGCGAACTGGCGTTGGCGCAAGCCACGGTCTATATTGCCACCGCGCCCAAATCGAATGCGCTTTACAATGCCTACAAAACGGCGATGAATGCAGCGAAAGAAACTGGTTCCGTTCCACCACCGAAAATCATTCTCAATGCGCCAACCAAATTGATGAAAGAGCAAGAGTATGGCTCGGGTTATCAATATGACCATGATCAGCCTGAAGCCTTTTCCGGCCAAAACTATTTTCCAGATTCCATAGGGCGGCGAGAATTTTATAAACCGGTTGAACGCGGCTTTGAACGCGAGGTGAAGAAGCGTCTGGAGTATTGGGATAAGTTAAGGCGTGAACGCCAATAAAAAAGGCCGGAGAATTTTCCGGCCTTAAGTCAGTTGCAGGGATAATTATTTTCCGCGGTTTTCATCAACGCTGTATGGGCCAGCGCCCGATGCTGCAAAATACAAAAAGATAAAGCAAAACAGTACCGCAGCATCACCACCGTTTTGAATTGGGAAGAAGCTGTTTGGCATATGAGCCATGAAATAAGCCACTGCCATCATGCCAGCGAGAACAAACGCCGTGAGGCGTGTGAAAGCGCCAACGGTGAACAACACGCCGCCAACAACCTCAAGAATGCCAGCAATCAGCATCATAGTTGGCAGAGGTTGGCCAGCTGGGAAGTAGTCTGTTGCTGGCCAATGGATCAGCTTGGTCAAGCCGTGCGAGAGGAAAAGTAAGCCAGTGATAATGCGCAAAGCAGCGCGGAGATGGCCAGAGTATGAAGCGGGGATTACACCATTTAACATTACCCCAGTTGCGGTTAAGCTACCATGCTGATGATGGTTCCGATTTTTGGTTTATTGGAACTGAAACAATAGGCTACCAGACATGACAGGATGTGGACA
>JAYVPZ010000489.1:0-3442 GCA_043757105.1 Aestuariivirga sp.
CCCATGTGTTTCCAGGCGTGCTACTCGGTCAAGCGCTCAGCTTGGCTGGAGAATTAAGTGGCCGTTTGCTTGTCGTTCTTCTGGTTTTGCTGGCAATCCTGGCAGTGGCGGGCTGGCTCATCAGGTTGCTCGCCGCAAGCTTAACGCCCTACCGCAAAGCCATCCAAGGCCGCATCGCTGCAAGGGCTGAGAAAAGCCAAAACCGCTTCGTGCAGCGGTTCGGCCACGCAATTTCACCGGAACATCCAAGCTCCGTTCTTTTGCTCATGTTAATCCTCGGTTTCATTGTAGCACTCATCGCGTTGGCCGATATTGTTTCAGGACTTTTCTTGCGTCATGCCGTGGGCAATCTCGACCTCACGTTGAACAATCTCTTGAGCGAATTGCGTTCCCCTCCGGGCGATGAATTGATGCAGCGCATCACCATGATGGGGGATGAGATTGTTATGTGGATTACAGCCGCCGCATTAATCGGCTGGCTCGCGTTTCAAAAAGCGTGGAGGCCAGCAATAGCCGCCTCAGTCACATTGATAATCGGCCGTCTCATATTATTGGCAACTTCGTTCAGCTTTTCAGTTCCGATAAACTTAGCAAACGCAACTGCGTTTCATTTTCCAAGCGAACATGCTTTGTTTGCTGGACTGGTCTTTGGCATACTGGCGGTCCTTTGCAGCCATAGCATGGCAAGATGGTCGCAAGCTATAATCGTCGCCACCGCCTCGCTCATCGTGATTGCGATCTCATTTACAAGAATGTATCTTGGTGTAAATTGGCTGTCGGATGTTTTAGGCGGTGTGTTGATCGCCATGATTTTAGCGACACTCTTTGGCGTGTTCCTCGCCACGTTGCCAAGTCTAAGAATCAAACCCATCGGTATGGTGGGCGCAACATTTGCAGCGTTCATTATCGCCAGCGGACTGCACATCAGCAATGATTACGCTGCCAACGAAGCACTCTATGCACCTCAAGTGAACACGCAGAGTTTTGCCCTAGCAGATTGGAACAGTGTGGGGTCAACCAAACTTCCTCAGCGCCGCATTGATATTGCGGGCAAGCCCAAAGAAGTATTTGTCGCCCAATGGATCGGTTCATTAGAGGCATTGAACGCTATTGTAACTTCTCAGGGCTATAAAACATTTCCTGTTTGGACTTTGCGTGACAGCATTGCTTACCTTGATCCTCATGCACCACTAGACTCTCTCAGCCCACGGCCAGCCACACATGATGGATTGAAAGCAAAACTGACTGCTGTGTTGCCGGCAAAAGACTCAGTGCCGGCCCGCATCACCCTTCGTGCATTCCTGTCCAACATATTGGCCAAAGATGCATCCGAGCAGCGCGTTTATCTGATCAGCCTCACGCATGAAACACTGCATTCACAATTTAATATGTTCGCCCTTCCTATGGGGGCGCAGGTTGATGCGGAAGAAGCAGGTGCCTTTGTGGCCGCACTGAAGCAAAATCCTACTGTTGAGATTTTGAACGAAAAGCAGATCGGCGGCATCACTGTGGTCGTCTTGAAATCAAAACAATAGAGCGGACGAGAGGCGTTTTGGCGCTGGACGTATTGCGGCAGTTCCGTCATATTCCGGCCAGAAATTAAGAGTCTCTAGGGTTCTCATGAAAATCTTGAAACAGTTCTTTACGTGGTGGAATGGCGAAACCTGGGCCACCCGTTTTTACACGTGGCGCAAAGGTGAGTTTGTTGGCCAAGATGATTTGGGCAATAAATATTATCGCGCAAAATCAGCCCTGCCTGATTCAATTCCGGAACGGCGCTGGGTTATTTATGCAGGCTACTCTGAGGCAAGCCAAATTCCAGCAGGTTGGCATGGTTGGATGCACCACCGTGTTGCCTCTCCGCCTTCGCAGGAAAGCTATAAAGCCCGCGAATGGGAAATGCCGCACCAAGAAAATCTCACAGGATCGGCCGCAGCCTATCACCCGCCGGGATCAATCGCGACCGATGCTAAACCAGTAAAGTCCGCACCAGATTACCAAGCTTGGAAACCGCAATAGGTCGCCCGTATGAAATCTTCGGCACTTGAAACACTCGTCGGCGCGGCCATCATTGGATTGGCAATTGGCTTTTTCACATATGCTTACAAAACCGCAGGTTTGGGCGGGGCAAGCGGTGGCGGCTATCACGTGAGTGCGGAGTTCGATAATATTGATGGCGTTGCCGTGGGCAGCGATGTGCGCGTGGCCGGCATCAAGATTGGCACGGTGACAGGTCAAAGTTTAAACCCCAAATCATATCAGGCCCGCGTTGACATGGTCATCAACCCCGGTATCGTTTTGGCTGAAGATACTTCCGCCAAAATTACCAGCGAAGGCTTGCTTGGCTCAAAATTTGTATCCTTTGAGCCTGGTGGTGCAGATGAAAAACTGGCTGAGGGCGGCGTGATTAGCTACACCCAAGGGGCCGTGGATATCTGGTCATTGATCAGCCAAGCGATGTTCTCAAAAACTTCAAAAACACCAACGCCGGATGCGCCTAAGCAATGAAGCGAATTTTGTGTGCTTGCGTTGTTATAGGAATTTCGGCGCATGCAGCTTTGGCCGAAAATATTAAAAACCCAGTGGCAATTTTTGCTGGCCTCGACAAAATCATGGGCATCACTAAGAACTTTGAAGAAAAAGTTGGTGAGGAGGTAAAGTTCAGTAATTTGGTGATCAAGGCCGAGGTGTGCAACACAACGCCAATCACGGAAGACCCCAAAACTGCTGCCTTCGTCGAAATTGACGAAATCAAAAAAGACGATTCAAAGAAGCGGATTTTTTCCGGTTGGATGTTTGCCGAAAGCCCCGGGTTGAATAGTCTGGAACACCCCGTGCTCGATGTTTGGTTAGTCGGTTGCAAGGACCCAAACGCACCTCCACCGCCGACAGAGACTCCGCCTGATCCAAATGAAATTCCAGACAAGCCAACGTCTGATACCCCTGCGCCGGATTGAATATTTATAGAGCATTTTTCGGTGACAGTGCATTTAATTATCGCATCCGTAATTATTCTAGTACTATCAATGAGATAATTAAATGCACTGTCACCGAAAAATGCTGAACGGGATCAGTTTTATTTTCTTATCGCCCAACTCAAAACCGCTTCAGGATCGCGGTCTAACTTAAATGCCGCAAAATCACCATTTCCATCTAAAGCTTCATCCAAAATCGGCCGATATTCGTTTTTGGCGATTGTGTAAGTTCCAAACTGCGCCAGATGCGGATTTAGAAACTGTGCATCCAGCAATTTAAATCCACCTGCATTCAACCGCGCGACCAAATGAACCAATGCCACTTTGCTGGCATTGTTGGCGCGCGAAAACATGCTTTCGCCAAAAAATACGGCACCTATGCGAACCCCGTAAAGCCCACCAACTAAATTGCCGTCCAACCAAGTTTCAACACTGTGACAGCAACCCATTTTATGAAGTTGCGTATA
>JAYVPZ010000490.1:0-3434 GCA_043757105.1 Aestuariivirga sp.
GTCGTATGGTTGGCGCTTTCAATTGCCATGTTCGTGGCGGGCTTGAAACTCATGCGCAAGAACATCCGGCTCGGCGGCATGGTGGTTATGGTGTTAGCACTGCTGAAAGCCTTTGGTTATGATTTATGGGAGATTGGCGGCCTGTGGCGCATTGCCAGTTTGCTTGGCCTTGGCCTTTGCTTGATCGGTGTCGGCTGGCTTTACACGCGCTATGTGCATGAGCCAAAATCAGTTGTTTAACTGGCGCGGCGCGCTGATTTTCCCCACAGGAATTGCCGCGCACCAAAGAGAGCATTTTTTAATGCAGGCGTGTTTTTGACAATACGCTTGATGGTGAAGAAGGTCATATAGATTGCTGCCATCGGCAAACCCTTCAGCGTTTTTGCTGCAAAGTAATCATAAAGCTGAACGTCAGTATCAACCCAGATATCTTTGTAGTGCGAATGACCGGTCGAAAAGTCATAGGTCGTTAAATTATTTTCACATGCCCAAGCGATTGATTTGCGCAAAATATAATCCCCCGGCGAAAATTGCAGCGGTGCGTTTGACGACATGGACAACACCAGAAGCCAAAATGTTTTTGCATATGACGCCCCCAATAAGGTGCTGATGGTTTTGCCAGATTGCTGCAACCGAAATAGATGCAGCTTCCCATTTTTATCCTGCAACAACTTGTCGAAAAAATTTATCAAGTTTTCAGACGCAAAATTGTTCACACCAATTTCTGACAGCTGCACGGACTTATGCACAAACATTTCCGTCAAGGCTGCATGTGACTGCGCCCCACTGCTCAAAATATCAACGTGCAAAGGCCCGAGCTCGGCCAAGCGTTCGTCGCGTCTGCGCGTTTTACTGATTGAGCGTGGTGCTCTTTTTTTTGAAACAGGGTTTCAAAATTTGATTCTAGATGAGTGACGAAAGATTGGTTAGCCGACGCAAAACGGTGCATGGCCGATAGGGGGCTCGGGCGATCAAAAACAGTTTCGGGTAAATTGCAAAGCGCTGCAACATCATAAGGTGGAAGTTGCGCCAACACATGCGGTAGATTTTCAGTGAACCAGTCTTGCCAGTTCAAAGCCTCTGAACTTTGCGTAAAAATGCCATGACCATAATTGTTTTCTGGCTGGCAGAGCCATTCTAAAATATTTAAGCCGTAACGCTTGCGAATTTGAAAAGGCAGCAAGAATTGTGGGCCACCAAGTTTAGACTTTCCAATCAAAATAAATGGCTTCACGCCAAGTTCTTGGCCAACGGTTTCGGCCCATGCTTTGCACCATCCAAAAGATTGATAATAACTGCATGAGGTTTGAAGTTCGAGTGCTCGCCACTCGGCTGCAGCTGTTTCGAGTGATGAGAAGCGTGAAACTTCAACACCCGCAATCGTCGCTCTGCTATCTGCAAGTCGGTTAACTATCACATCATACCGCGACATTTTTAATCTAATTCTCTTCCCGAATTCGATTGCAGCAATATGCCGATATAGCAAGAAGCGCCTCATTAAAGCACTAATATGGTTGACGGGCAAAAAAAGCCCGGCGGGGGAAGCGCCGGGCTTTCAGGTTGGCCGATGGAGACTTGCAGGGGACCATGGGCTTGGGAAAAGTAGAACTTAGAAAATCAGGAACCGGAGCATATTTTCAGTTGGTCTCACGAGCGGGGGCAGGGTTAGAAGACCATCTTTGGTTTCGCTCCGGTTCCAAAGGCTTTATCCGAGAGGGGGCGTTATCGGACAAAGCCTTATTCAAACTCAGGAATTCGAAGGCGTATCAGAGCAATCTTCCTTGGCGCATTGTTCCAAAACCAGCGCACCGATGATTGGTGAAACGTCGTTCTTGTAAAAAACGCTCACGTTCTTGGGGTTGCTGGCAACAACTGAATTTACAGGTGCCACGCTGGCCACTGCTGTTGCTGCTGTGCCTAAAACTGTGATGACGAAGAGTGTGTAGCGGATCATGTTGTTTTCTCCCTTGGTGTTTCGATGTTGAGGAGAGAATAGCGACCCTATTTGTAATGCCATCTGAATGTGCCGTTCATCTGTTGTTAATCTTGAAAGCCAATTTGGCAGATGATTGTGACAGCGTTTCATCGTAAACTGGGCGGAATTGGGAGATTGTTGTGAATGTCGAACGACTTAAACGGAATGTCTGCCACAAAGTTGGCCAAGCTTTATGCAAAAGGCAAAACCTCGCCGGTTGAGGTGGCCAAGGCCTCATTGGCGCACATGGCCAAACACGAGCCCGCCATCAATGCCATGTGCCTGATCGACGAAAAAGCCACATTAAAACAAGCGCATAGCAGCGAACGACGCTGGAAAAAAGGCGAGGCATTCGGGCCGCTGGACGGCGTTCCGCTGTTGATCAAAGATATTTTATTGACCATCGGCCAGCCCAATTTGCGCAGCTCAAAAACTGTCAACCCAGATCAAAGCTGGCTGGAAGATGCGCCAAGTGTGGCAAGGTTAAGGGAAGCGGGCTGTGTTTTCATGGGCCGGACAACAACGCCGGAGTTTGGCTGGAAGGGTGTGACCGACTCGCCGCGCACCGGAATCACCCGCAATCCATGGGACACAACCAAAACCCCTGGCGGCTCGTCTGGCGGCTCCGCGGCGGGTTTGGCAGCGGGTTATGCGCCCTTGGCACTGGGCACTGACGGCGGCGGCAGCATTCGCATTCCGGCGGGGTTCACGGGCACATTTGGGTTAAAGCCCAGCTTTGGCCGCGTGCCGGCCTATCCGCTGTCGCCCTTTGGCACGGTGGCGCATATCGGGCCAATGACCCGCAATGTGATGGATGCCGCCTTGATGATGAATGAAATCACCAAACCAGATTCCCGCGATTGGCATTCCCTGCCATTTGACAAGATCGATTACTTGGCCAAATTAGAGAAGGGTGTGAAGGGTATGAAAATCGCTTATTCACCTACCCTTGGATATGTGGACGTTAACCCCGAAGTAGCCAAGCTGGTGAAAAAAGCTGTGGGTGTTTTGCGAGAGCTTGGTGCCAAAATCATTCAGATTGACCCGGGCTTTGAAGACCCCGCAGAAATGTTCCGCATTCTCTGGTGGGCCGGGGCGAGGGCGGCTTTGGGCGGCTTGCCAAAAGAGAAAATGGATTTGGTGGAGCCAGCTCTTGCCGATGTCATCGAACAATCACGCAGCATCACCGTGGAGCAAATCCAAGCCGCCACCATGCAGCGCGGCCTGCTGGGCGCTAAAATGCGCGGCTTCATGGAAAAATATGATGCGCTTTTAACCCCCACCTTGCCGATTTCCGCGTTCGAAGCTGGCAAACTGCAACCCGCCGATCCGGACAATCACGGCAAATGGGTGAATTGGACACCCTTCACCTATCCCTTCAACCTAACCCAACAACCGGCCGCCTCCGTGCCCTGCGGCTTCACCAAAGCCGGCCTGCCCGTGGGCCTGCATGTGGTGG
>JAYVPZ010000491.1:0-3431 GCA_043757105.1 Aestuariivirga sp.
AAAAGCCATCGAAGCCGCTGGCATCACGACATTGAAGCTCGACCTCACTCAGGCAAATGCGCCGCAAGTTTTAATCGACGCTGCAATGAAAAAATTTGGTCGCATTGATGTGCTGATCAACAACGCCGGAAGCCTTGTTGCGCGCACCAATCTTGACGCGTTGACAGATGATTTTATCGACAAAGTGTTCGATCTCAATTGCCGCCAACTTGTTCATTGCTGCCGCCTTGGTGCGGAGATTATGAAACAACAGAAAAGTGGTAACATCATCAACGTCACGTCCATCGCCGCCCGCAGTGGCGGCAGTCCGGGGGCCAGTGTTTATGCAGGTGCAAAGGGCTTCGTATCAGCTTTCACCAAAACAATTGCGCGTGAACTTATAGAACATAACATCCGCGTCAATTGCGTTTCACCTGGCACAATCCACACATCATTCCACGACCGCTTCTCAACCGCCGAGAAACGCGCAGCCACCGCCAAATCCATTCCCATGCAACGTTTAGGTATTGCTGATGATTGCACCGGAACCTTCCTTTATCTCGCGAGTGACCAAGCCTCATCCTACGTGACAGGTCAAATGCTTGAAGTAAACGGCGGCCAATTGATGCCATGAGTTTCGTCACGCGCATTCGCAACGATGAACCCGATGCAATAGCCCCCGACGGTTCGGAAGTCCGCTTACTTGCCAACACAAAGCGGGGTTCAATGGCTGAGTTCATACTACCACCCGGCAAAGTCTCAATCGCAGTCGCACATCATACAGTCGAAGAAGTTTGGTTCTTCACACAAGGGCAGGGGCAACTCTGGCGTAAAAACAATGAGGCCGAGGAGATCGTTCAAATCCACCCCGGCCTTTCAATTTCAATTCCAATCGGCACACATTTCCAATTCCGCAATGACGGAACCAAAAATCTAAAAGCAATTGGCACCACGATGCCACCTTGGCCCGGAGAAGGCGAAGCCTATATCGTCAAAGGTAAATGGTGATCACCAACTACCAATGTTTGGCATACTCGCCCAAGGTTCCTGCACCGGGAGATAAGCATCATCCTTCTGCAACACCTCGATCGAAATCCCATCAGGTGTTTTAATAAACGCCATGCGCCCCTCGCGCGGCGGGCGGTTAATCACCACACCATGTTTCATCAGCATCTCGCAATACTCATAAATATTATCGACCTGATAAGCGAGGTGGCCAAAGTTACGTCCTCCGTTGTAGACTTCCGGATCCCAATTATAAGTCAGTTCAACGGGGCATTCAGGGCTTTCAGGGCAAGCCACAAACACCAACGTAAATCGACCCTTCTCACTAACATTGCGACGTTGCTCAACAAAGCCCAACACACGCGTAAAAAAATCGAGCGACTTATCGAGATCAGAGACACGGATCATAGTGTGGAGATATTTCATCGGAGTTTCCTTTCAAATTGCTGCACAGTATCTCCCACACGAATCAACTTTTGGCAAATCGAAGCGCAATGGCATGTAGAATGCGTCTAAAAAGGTATTGGCTGTGTGACGCAAAGTTGCGAAATACAAAACTGCTACAACTTTTTTTTGCACGGCACAAAACACCAAGCCCCTGAATCTCAATGACAAATGATTTGTGTCTCACCACATCGCGCCATTTATAGAGACTATCCACAAGTATCATCAGGTGGCAGTTGATTCATCTCTGTACAAATCGTTAAGATTTGCGCAAGTTACAGGTCAGGTGACGAGGAGGCCTTTGTCACGTTGGGGCTATAGGTTGGGTTAGTAGATGGTGGTACAAGAGCAACCATCGACTGAAGTGGGGCAACAGCCCTCACAGGTTGATGTAAACGAACACGGCATAAAAATTATCCGTATTGATGGGCTAGTTAAGTGGTTTGATGTGGGCCGTGGTTATGGCTTCGTCATTCCTGATAACGGTTTGCCTGATATTTTAATTCATTTAAGTTGTTTGAAGCGCGATGGTTTTGATGCGCCACTTGAAGGCACTCGTGTGGCCTGCGAAGTGGTGGCACGCCAAAAGGGCTATCAGTGCTTGCGTGTTTTGGCTGTTGACCAATCCACCGCAATACATCCCGTTGAGCGCCCCGCGCGCAATCACAACCCAGTCGTCGCAACTCAAAACTGGGTTCGTGCTAAAGTGAAGTGGTTTAATCGCACGCGTGGCTTTGGCTTCGTCAGCGAAGGCGAAGGGCTGGGCGATATATTCGTTCACATGGAAGTCCTGCGTAAAACCGCAATCGTTGAGCTGATACCTGAGACTTGGGTCTTTGTTCGTTACGGTGACAGCAACCGCGGCAAGATGGCTGCTGAAGTGCGAATTTCGCTCGATAATGGCATGCCGCTCACCAGCTAAGCCTCATTTTTGTCTAAATCTCTGGGTCAGTGAGCGTTATGATGAAGCTTCGTTATATCATTTCTGCTTTTGTGTTTCTGTTGCTCAATATGCACTGCGTTGTTTGGGCACAGGAGCCTCCGCGAGTTGAACCCCTAACAATTTCGACTGTTCAGTCATCTACAATGTTGTCTGCCGAAGTGGCAGACACCGAGGAACTGCGTCAGCGCGGACTTATGTTTCGCCACATTTTACCGCCAGATCAAGCCATGTTGTTTGATTTCGAAAAACCGCGTCCTGCTGCCATGTGGATGAAAAATACTTATATGTCGCTTGACATGATTTTTGTGCGCGAAGATGGAACTATTGCAGCTCTTGCCGAAAACACAGTTCCAAAATCCCTAGATACGGTCAGCGTCCAAGAGCCTGTGCGCGGAGTTGTCGAAATGGCCGCTGGAACCATTAAAAGATTGGGCATTCACAAGAACGACAAAGTTTTTCACCGTATTTTTAAAACCAAAGAAGATTAGTTGCGTTCTGAGGTTTTTGTGATTAAGCACCTTCTCGCAGCAGGCAAATCGCCTGTCGCAAAAAGAAATGTCGGGGCGTAGCGCAGTCTGGTAGCGCACCTGCCTTGGGCGCAGGGGGTCGCGAGTTCGAATCCCGCCGCCCCGACCATTTCTCTATAAGTTGATTGGAAAAAGCCATGCCAGCACGCATTTTCAAACCCGCCCGAAGCGCCATGCAATCTGGCAAAGGCAAGTCTCAAGAATGGACGTTGGAGTTTGTGCGCGAATCCGCTCCCACCGCTGATCCTTTAATGGGCTGGACATCTGGTGACACATCAACCCAAGTGCGTTTAAATTTTGCAACTCAGGTCGAAGCTGAAGACTACGCTAAGCGCAACGGCATCGCCTATACCGTCACACCCGTGGCCCCCGTTCGCATCAATAAGAAAACCTATTCCGATAATTTCAAATTCGGAAGAACTTCGCTCTGGACGCACTAGAGCGTTTTGATGTTTCATGGAAACATCAAAAGCGCCCTAAGTTATTATTTTCGATCAATTTATCTGACTTTTGACGATTCCGTCAAAAGTCAG
>JAYVPZ010000492.1:0-3421 GCA_043757105.1 Aestuariivirga sp.
ACTCGCCAAGGCGCTTGTCCGGAATGACGATAAGGGCGGTAATGAATTGAAAATAAAGTGAAAAGCTACATATGCGATAGCCCTGGTTCTGGGGGAGAGAGTACGCACACCCGAACCTCATCTTCCGAATGAGTTGAACATCGCCGTTCCGCTCATATCGGAAAGCACAAAAGTTTTTTCAAAGAGGAAGTTCTCTACTTTGATGGCTTGGCTCTCGGCATCCGCTGCCGTCGTCATCTGCACAAACTTGGTAGCTGGCTAAATCACTAAGTAAAAAATGCTGGGTCATTTGTTTCATTGCTATTTTTGCACTCCAATGAATTGCAGTTATAATGATATACAATCATTAAATGATTTGCCAACCATAACTTGTAATTTAAAAATAATATATACCTATAATTGTATTAAATTTGCACTGACACGCCAGAAAACCGCGCCAAAAAATGTTAATGGATTGATTTTAAGACATAATTTTGGCCCGTCCAGCTTGGATAGGTATCGAATCCGATCAGGATCGCCACAAATTCACGCATAAAAATAACAAAAAGACACCAATGCGAAGATGACATCGCCGACTATCTCCACTGAAAAGTCATCAAGCCATTACATCTTTCCCTTTTTCAACCAGCTGCTTCAGTGAGAATGGCTTTTGCAAAAATACAAAATCAGATGCCCCTTCCAAATTCTTCTCAAACGCGTCTTCAGCATAGCCGGACATAAAGATAACCTTGGTTTTAATCCCTCGCTTGCGCAGTTCTTTGAGCATCGTTGGCCCATCCATTTCCGGCATAACCACATCTGAAAGAATGAGCTCAAATCCTTGTTTATCTTCTTCAAGCACCTCAAGCCCAACCTCGCCACTATCGGCTTCCATCACTGTATAGCCGCGCGACGTCAGCGCACGCACAGCAAAGGCCCGAACAGATTCCTCATCTTCGACAATAAGAATACGGCCACGGCCAGAGAAGTCTTCACGCTTAGGCTCTGCAGGTTTGACTTCAACTTTAACGACTGGTGCTGAAGCATCAGGGACGTAGCGCGGCAAATAAATCCGGAATGTGGTTCCCTTACCAACCTCGCTGTCGCAATAAATATATCCACCCGTCTGCTTCACGATGCCGTAGACCATCGACAATCCAAGACCAGTCCCCTTACCCACTTCTTTAGTGGTAAAGAAAGGAGCCCAAATCTTGTCCAGAATATCTTTAGGAATACCGCTGCCAGTGTCCTCAACTTCGCACACCACATAATCTACACTCGGCATCGGCTGTCCAATGCTCTGCGTCTGTTCCTTAGGTAAATTATAAGTGCGCACCGAAAGCTTGCCGCCCTTAGGCATAGCGTCGCGCGCGTTGACGGCGAGATTAATGACGACCTGTTCAAATTGATGGATATCCACCAGAACCAAGCCAAGCTCTCGGCCATGGGTAATGCTCAGTTCGGTTTTTTCACCTAGCACCCGGCTCAAAAGATTACCGAGGTCAGACATAGCCTCAGATAGATCATGCACCTTGGGCTGCAAAGTTTGTTTTCGTGAAAATGCCAATAGCTGGCGCACCAAATTGGCCGCGCGATTGGCATTTTGTTTAATGTTCATCACATCAGCAAAAGCCGGATCAGTTGGGCGCATTTTGGTGAGCAACAAATCTGCAAAGCCAATAATCGGCGTTAAAACATTATTGAAATCATGCGCAATGCCCGACGCAAGCTCGCCCACCGCTTGCATCTTTTGGCTCTGCACCAACTGTGTCTCCAATGATCTGCTTTCAGTTTTATCCAGCGCAAAAAGCGAAACTCGCCCAGCCATGCCTTCAAGCTGCATCATCGTAAGCTGCACTGCGCGCGCCGGATCTCCAACAAACAT
Source organism: Aestuariivirga sp. (assembly GCA_043757105.1). Lineage (GTDB taxonomy): Bacteria > Pseudomonadota > Alphaproteobacteria > Rhizobiales > Aestuariivirgaceae > Aestuariivirga. The sequence goes on from JAYVPZ010000492.1 coordinate 1,865, forward strand.
GCAATTGGCGCTGGACTTAATGCCAACCCCAGTTGAACTCTGCTCAAGTGCTGAGGCAACAAGTTCGACCCCCTCTTGCAACGCATTTTGCAAAGGGCTGCCTAATTTAATTTTGGGCGAAAGACTTAAGAACTCGGCATTCGCCGCCACCACTGCGCCTTTGCTATCGAGCTCCGCAATACCAATTGGCACAGCAGCCAAAAACTGAGCTACATTATGCGAAGCCGCGCCAGAATCTTCTAAAGATGAAATACGCATCACCATGGCCCGCGAAGGCAACACTTTTCCGTCAGAGTCAAAATCAGTGCGGTTGATCACATCATAGATTTCAGAAACGCCATTTGAATCTTTAATTGGGAATTGCAATCGGTCAATCCGGTGTCCACCATTTACAGGTTCAACCGCGCCCAAAATTCGTACGCCTTCTTCACCAATAAGTTTTTCTTGCGAAATCTTGCCAGATTGCGCCTGAACTAAATCTAGGCCTAGCCAATCGGCCAAAGTTGCGTTCACATAATCAACCGTTCCATTTGGCAGGGTGGAAAAGAAACCAACAGGTGCGTGATCAAGGTAAGTGATGATAAATTGTAGGCGTGAAAATGCTTGCTCTTGCTGCGCCCGATCTTCGGTAATATCGACTAATCGCCACAGGCCGCGCGCCCGACGAAAATTTCCTGCAAGGGGTGCCACCGCAACCCGCATCCAGCGCGCTTTATCTCTCATGGCGGCAGGCGCTGATGAACCCGCTGCAACCCGCACATCGCGCGAACCAGATTGACCTTCGCCCAATACTTGCATCAATTGATAGATCGGCTCCGCAAACTCGCGGTAGCCAGCATATAAAACGTCAAAGCCCACCAGCCGAGAAACACCCGCGCGTGATGCTAACTTAAGATAAGGCGCATTTGCATAAATCGCCCGCCCTTTATCGTCAGTCACGACAATTGGGTCAACCATCGCGTCTGTCACTGAATCAAAAAATAGCCGATCAGGATCACGACCCGCAAGCCTCAACAGTCCGGATAGCCAGCCAAAAACCGCTAGCAAACCAACAAACACAAAGATAGCCGCAGCACCTAGCATGCCAGGTTGCATCCACGGCAAATTCATCTCTTTAAAGCGAACGGCTATAAAGCCAGTGGCCAAAACCAAAAGCAACGCCAATATGACGGCAAGCGCACCTGTGCCCAGGCTTGTCGAACGCCCTTCGCTTGTTCGCTCCAAATTTTCGTGTTCTGCCATTAACCACCCCGAATCGGTCATAGTTATAGGCGAATTGCCGATCACCGTTCACCAAAATGACAAATATTGAACTCGAAAACCAACCAATGCATGTCAAAGATGTTTTGTGTTAAACTGAGTCGGTACATTCGATGGGAGAATCCGAATGCCTGACCTGCAACCCTTTATTCCTGCACTTATCATTGCGCTACTCGTTTTGTTAGCCCTTGTGGCTGCAATTTTGATTTTCAAATTATTCAATCAACGCGTTCGCGGTCGCAAAGGGCAACGCCTTGGCATAACTGAGTTTCATGAAATTGATAAAACTCGCCGGAT
>JAYVPZ010000493.1:0-3411 GCA_043757105.1 Aestuariivirga sp.
GCCTCTTTGGATTGCTCCAAAAGCGTATGGCCTTGCTCGTTGCAAAAATGCGGCATGTCAATGGCAGCCATTGGGTCTGTCGCCAGAATGACCAGTTCCGCGCCTGAAGGCAAAGCCAATAGCGCCTTCCGCGCCTTCAAAACCGGCAAAGGGCAAAGAAGCCCTGATAAATCAAGCACAGTTTCCGGGTGGTCAATATCCATGGGCTTGCTATAGAGTGCAATTTCAATTCGGAAAAGTGCCATGCCTTTGCAAACCAAATTATCATTCACCGGAAAGGTCGAACAACTCCTCGCGCGCGAAAGTCGTGATGATGGTTTTGACAAACAACAGCGTCAAAGCTTGTCCCTTAAACTTTTCGGCCCTGAAGGCGATTGCCACACAGGCCTGACACGGTTGTCCGACAGCCGCACACTGCTGACCTATAAGCGCAACACGGTCATCCGCAACGTCCGCCAGCTCACGATTATTTCGGTTGAAGAAATGGCAGATGTGGCCATAGCAATGGGTCTTGCCTCAATTGATGCGTCGTGGCTTGGCGCCAATATGGTGACCTCCGGCATTCCGGATTTAACCTTGCTGCCGCCTTCCACGCGCCTTCAATTTTCGTCGGGTGCCACCGTCGTGGTCGATATGGAAAATGCGCCGTGCAGTCAGGTTGCGGATGAAATTTCCAAGAACCACCCAGAGCAAGGCCCTAAATTTGTAAAGGCCGCCACCAACAAACGCGGTGTGACTGTTTGGGTTGAATGCGAAGGCGATGTTAAAATTGGCGACGACATAAAAATCTTCATTCCACCCCAAAGGATTTACAAGCACTCATGAATATTCTCGGAGCCATCATTGCTGGCGGCAAATCAAAACGCATGGGCGCTGAAAAATCTTTCGCCAAGCTTGGGCCAAAGACACTGATTGTCCGCGTCATTGACCGCCTCAGCCCACAAGTTGAAGACATCGTGATCAACGCCAATGGTGATGCAAAGCGTTTTCAATTTTTAGAGTTCGATATCATTCCAGATATTGAAACCGAGATTGATACACCGCTGGCAGGCATTCATGCAGCTCTGAGCTATGCCGATGAAGAAGGTTACGATGCTGTTGTAACGGTACCCTCCGACTCGCCCTTTCTGCCGCATGATCTGGTTCGTAAACTCGCAGGCACAAAACCCGCCTTTGCCAATTCCAAAGGCCAAGATCATTTTCTCACAGGATTTTGGCCCACCAAACTTTTGCCCCATCTGGAAAACGAAATGCATAAATCCAACCGTGTCCAAGATTGGGTTTTTAAAATTGATGCGGCAAAGGTGAATTGGCGCGCGGATGATTATGATCCTTTCATGAACATCAACACGCCTGCCGACATTACGGCAGCATTAAAGATTTTGCCCAAGGTTCGCTGAATGCAAAAGGTCATCGGCGTTTGTGGATTTAAAAATTCCGGCAAAACCACGCTGGTTGAAAAGCTGGTACGCCATCTCACTGAACTGGGTTATAAAATCTCCACCGTAAAACATGCCCATCATGATTTTGATATTGATCATGAGGGGCGCGATTCCTTCCGTCACCGCAAAGCTGGTGCCACCGAAGTTGCTGTTATTTCACAACATCGATTTGCGATTATGAATGAGCTGCGAGGAACTGAACCGCCGACACTCGAAGAAATTTTGGAGAAGCTTTCGCCTTGCGACTTAGTTATCGTCGAAGGCTACAAGCGCGATACCCACGACAAGATCGAAGTCCGCAACTTGGAACTCAACCATCCGGTCTTAGCAGGGGATGATCCAACGATTGTCGCGGTCGCGGCCACTGGTTCTATTCTAGTTCCAGTTCCCGTTTTTAGCCGTGATGACGTGGTGGCACTCGCCGCATTTATCGTTCTACATACGGGTCTGTCGGAAAAAGCCTGACCTAAGTCGCTCTATTCTCACCTCTGTTGAGATTTGCTGACTAAAGCTGTTGAATAGAATTTTATTGATCCATTTCATCGTCGTCATCCCCGCGTAGGCAGGGACCCAACTTTCTGAACGCTTCGGCTAAGCTTAAGTTGGATTCCCGCCTGCGCGGGAATGACGGAGTGAGAAGGTCTAGACGAAAGGAATTGTGATGAAATCCAAAGCTAAAGTCGTTGTCATCGGTGGTGGTGTGGTGGGTGTTTCAACACTTTATCATCTGGCCAAGAAGGGCTGGTCTGACGTGGTTTTGGTTGAACGCAAAGAGCTGACATCTGGTTCCACTTGGCACGCTGCCGGTTTGCTGCCGTTGTTTAATATGTCTTATTCTGTCGGACAAATTCATAAATACTCAGTGAAATTTTATCAAGAATTGGAAATTGAAACCGGCCAGAATGTCGGCTTCAAGAAAGTCTCCAACATTCGTCTCGCCCGCACCAAGGATCGTTGGGACGAGTTTATGTATTATGCAGGCATTGCTGAAACCATTGGAATCAAAGTGAATTTGCTGACACCCGCACAACTCAAAGAAATTTGGCCGCTGTGTGAAACCGATGGTATTCTCGGTGCCATCCAACATCCTGACGATGGTTATATTCAACCTGCTGATTTAACGCAGGCGCTTGCCAAGGGAGCGCGCGCTCGTGGTGCTGAAATTTATCGCAACACATCCGTCACGGCGATTGAACAGCAGCCGAATGGCGAATGGTTGGTAAAAACAGATCAAGGTGACATCACTTGCGAACACATCGTTTCATGCTCTGGCAACTTTGCACGCAAAACCGGGGCCATGGTTGGTCTCGATATTCCAGTCATTCCAGTTGAACATCAATATATCGTGACTGAGCCTCATCCCTTAATCAAAGAGCGCCAAGCCCAGGGCTTGCCCGAAATGGGCGTTCTGCGCGAAGCAGATTCAAGCTGGTATATGCGCGAGGAAAATGGTGGGTTGTTGTTAGGGCCTTATGAAAAAGGTGCGCCTGTCTGTTATGTTGATGGGCCGTCAGACCAGTCTGAATATGAATTGTTCCAAGAAGATTTAGACCGCTTGGGGCCTTATATTGAAACGGCCATCACCCGTGTGCCGGCTTTTGGCGAAGTGGGTATCAAGAAAGTTTATAATGGTGCCATTGCTTACACGCCAGATGGCTCGCCCATCATTGGCCCTGCTTGGGACAAAAAGAATTTCTGGCTCAATGAAGGCCACTCCTTTGGCGTAACGGCTGCTGGCGGTGCGGGCTGGCAGTTGGCGGAATGGATTGTGGACGGCGAACCCACCATTGATATGATGGGCGTTGATCCACGGCGCTTTGGGCCTTATGCCACAAAGGGTTATCTCAAAACCAAAAACGAAGAAGCGTATGCAAATGTCTTCACGCCGCATTATCCGGAAGAAGAACGTTCAGCTGCGCGTCCTTTGAAGCGCACTGCGATTTATGACCGTATGAAAGATTTAGGAGCC
>JAYVPZ010000494.1:0-3359 GCA_043757105.1 Aestuariivirga sp.
TGGTGCGTGGGGCTTGGGTGGTCATGCGCTAAATTCTTGCGGGCGGCGCTGCCTTGCCAGATTGTTCAAAACGGCATTGGCGAATTTTTGTTCTTCACCATCGAAGAAGGCGCTGGCGACATTTACATATTCATTGATGGCCACTTTGGCGGGCACATTTTCCTTGAACATGATCTCGTAGGCCCCTGCCCTGATGATGGCGCGGAGTGTGGCATCCAAACGATGCAGCGGCCAATCTTTGTCGAGCAGTTTATCAACTGTGGGGTCGATTAGCGCTTGCTCGCGCACGGCACCTTCGACCACTTCACGCAGATGTTTGAAATCGGCCTCGCCACATTGGCCATCATCAAAATCATTGCCCACAACGCGGCTGGAGAATTGGGCCAGGGTTTCGCCCAAGTCAGCGGTGGCAATATCCATTTGATAAAGCGCCTGCACTGCGCCCAACCTTGCGGCGGAACGGGCGATGGGGGCTTTGCGCGGAGTGGTCATGCGGCACGGAATAGCTGGGCTTTGAGGGAAACACAATGCGGGGCGCGCATAACGCCATGCTTGCGTTAATGTTGCTGAGGTTTTAACTGTTTGGGTGGAAACGGGGTTTGGGCCATGGAACAGAAATCGACAGGCTTAATCGCCGGAGCCAGCTATATGGTGGCGGCGGGGGCGGCTTTTGCAGTCATTAACGTTATCACCCAAACGGTGACAGGATCGCCTGATTATGGTGGGCTGGGTTTCAAGCCGCAGTCTGATGCTTTCTGGCAATATTTTATCGCCCTTATTGTGTCAGTTCCGTTTATTTGGAAAAGTGGATTGGGTTCGCTGAAAACGGATTATCCGGTTCAGCATATCATCCGCGTGGTTTTATCGGCGCTCGGCGTTCAAGCTTTTGTGATGGGCCTCTCGCATGGTGTGCAGATTTGGCAGGTGATTGCGCTGGTGATGACATCACCCTTCTTCATTCTGCTGGGCGCTAAATTGTTTCTCGGTGAAAATGTGGAACCGCGCCGTTGGTTTGCAGCGGCGCTAGGTTTTGCAGGTGCGATGGTGGTGTTGCAACCTTGGTCATCGGGCTTTAACGCATGGTCGCTGGCGCCTGTGGCTGCTGCGGTTTTATGGGGTGCTGCTTCGCTGATCACCAAGCAACTCACAGGCCATGAAAAATCTGAAACAATTACCATGTGGTTGTTGCTGTTGCTTTCGCCGATCAACGCTGTGCTCTCGGGCATCGCAGGATTTGAAGTGCCATCGGGCAAGATTTTATATTTGCTGTTGCTGGCTGGGGTTATTCAATTTGCCGCGCAGTATTTTTTGACGAAGGCTTACTCCAAAGCCGATGCATCAGTTCTGCAACCGTTTGACGATCTGCGCTTGCCTTTTAATATTGTGGCGGGGTTTTTGGCGTTCGGATATTTGCCCGAAGGCAATTTGTGGATCGGGATCGCGATGATCATCGCGGCTTCGGTGTTTTTGTTATGGAGTGAGAAGCAGAAAACTGCACTCGCTTAACCTACCCTTCCCCCGTCGGGGGAAGGTGTCACGCTGTGACGGATGAGGGCTTGAGCGAAGCGAGAGCAATACAAGCTTCGACTTCGAACAACAAAGTTCTCATCCATTTTTCTATGACTGAACTCGTGTCGCGCCCAAGCGGTCGCCCTCATCCGGCGCAAGCGCGCCACCTTTCCCCGACAGGGGAAGGGTGAAGGCTCGTCTACTCGAGCGAACTCCAAGCATTCTTATACTGCTCAAATTCTGAACCATCTTGATTTATATCGAATTTAGTTTTTCTGTTTTTGGCACCAAAGTAAACATATCCAGGGTTCTTTATTCTGCCGTGTTTGGCATGAGCAGCCAAGTTTCGCTTTTCCCATTTTGCCAAAACTTCCGCTGGAATAACATGTATTGAATAATCGCCTGGCGCGGCGTGTCCAACCATTACGAAATAGTCGGCTGGGTCGCCGATCTTAGAATTAATGTTCGATTTGCCTTCTTCAATCCAACCAAGCTGAACTGCATCTTTGTACTTACTTGTCTTAACTTGCAATCTAACGAATCTCGAACCTTTTACAGCAAGCAAATCTGCGTTTGGACGATTGTTGCCAATTGAGTTTAAATTTATCACATCCCAATCTCTGGCCAAGAGATGGTATTTTACCAGTTCCTCGCCAATTGCCCCAATACGAATTTGACGAGTATTCTTGGCTAACATAGCTACACCTACCCCTACCCCTGCCCCTTATCCTCATCATTCAACTCGCCGAGCAATTCCTCAAAATCCTTCGCCTCGCGGAAATTGCGGTAGACGGAGGCGAAGCGGACGTAGGCTACGTCGTCCAGGTTTTTCAATCCCTCCATCACCAGTTTCCCGATGGTTTCGGATTTGATTTCGGTTTCGCCGAGGCTCTCTAACTGCCGCACGATGCCGCTGACCATGCGTTCGATGCGCTCTTGGTCAACGGGGCGTTTGCGCAAGGCCACTGATACAGATTTAGCGAGTTTGTCGCGGTCGAAGGCGGTGCGGCGGCCGGAGCGTTTGAGCACGCTAAGTTCGCGCAGTTGCACACGCTCAAATGTGGTAAAGCGACCCGCGCAATCGGGGCACGCACGACGCCTGCGGATCGCCGTACCATCTTCGCTGGCGCGACTATCTTTTACCTGTGTATCGGCATTGCCACAAAACGGGCAGCGCATTGATGGTTCCCCTTAGGAGTAGATTGGAAAGCGTTTGGTGAGTGCCAACACTTTGCGCTTCACGGTTGATTCCACTTTAGCATTGCCCGCTTCGCCAAGCTTGGCAAGGCCGTCCAAGACTTCAATGATCAAACGGCCAATTTCGCGGAATTCGGCTTCACCGAACCCACGCGTGGTTCCGGCGGGTGAACCCAACCGGATGCCAGATGTAATAGTGAAAGGTGCGGGATCAAACGGGATGCCATTTTTGTTGCAGGTGATAAATGCGCGACCTAATGCTTTTTCTGCATCGCGGCCATTGAGGCCCTTCTTGCGCAAATCAACCAGCATCAAATGCGTGTCAGTGCCGCCGGTTGTAATATCGCAGCCACCTTCGATCATGGTTGCAGCGAGAGCCTTCGCGTTCAAAACAACTTGCTTAGCGTATTTTTTGAACGCTGGCTTTAATGCTTCACCAAAGGCCACGGCCTTGGCGGCAATCACATGTTCCAATGGCCCGCCTTGAAGCCCGGGGAACACGGCAGAATTGATTTTTTTGCCGATGGCTTCATCACGCGAAAGGATCAAACCACCGCGTGGCCCGCGCAGAGTTTTGTGTGTCGTCGTGGTTACAACATGCGCGTAATCCAATGGATTTGGATGTTGACCGCCCGCCACGAGGCCAGCGATGT
>JAYVPZ010000495.1:0-3359 GCA_043757105.1 Aestuariivirga sp.
ATTGATGTGCGCACGCAACCGGAATGGACTTTTGTGGGTGTGCCAATGGTAGACCGCCTTGTGCGCCTGTCTTGGCAAGTTTACCCAACCATGGAAGTAAACGCCCGCTTTGTTGAAGAAGTCCAAGCGATGGGCCTGCCTAAGGATGCCGAGATCATGTGCATCTGCCGTTCGGGCGCACGCTCGGCCTCAGCGGCCAATGCGTTGACTACCGCTGGTTTTACTAATTGTTGGAACGTTGCTCAAGGTTTTGAAGGCGATAAAGATGTTTCGGGCCACCGCGCCCTAACGAATGGTTGGAAGGCCTCTGGTCTTCCTTGGGTTCAAAGTTAAATGACAAAAAAAACTAGGACTAAGAATGCACCCACTTGGGGTGATGCCACTAAATTGGTGCGCGGTGGATTGGAACGCACGGCATGGGGCGAAACCTCAGAAGCGCTCTTCCTAAATTCGGGCTTTGTATATGACGCACCTGAGACGGCTGAAAAGCGCTTCATGGGCGAAGATGATGGCTATGTTTATGGCCGCTATGGCAACCCAACGGTTTCGATGTTTGAAGAACGCTTGGCTCTACTCGAAGGTGCCGAGGCTTGTTATGCTGTTGCTTCAGGCATGGCCGCCGTGTTTGGCGCACTCGCGTGTCAGTTAAAAGCAGGTGATCACCTCGTTTCGTCAAAAGCCCTGTTCGGTTCCTGTTATCAAGTCATCACCAATATTCTACCGCGCTTTGGTATCACTCATACATTGGTTGACGGCGCGGATCTCGATGCTTGGGCAGCGGCCATTCGCCCCGAAACCAAATGTGTTTTCTTGGAAACGCCGTCAAACCCAACGCTTGATCTAGTTGATCTGGGTGGTGTTGCAGAGATCGCTAAGAAAGCGGGATTGATTGTTGTTGTCGATAATATTTTTGCCACGCCAATTTTGCAAAAACCGCTGAATTTCGGCACTGATATTATCGTCTATTCGGGCACCAAACATATAGATGGGCAGGGCCGTGTTCTCGGTGGTGCAATTGTCTCCACCAAAAAATTCAAAGAAGAAATGTTAAAACCATTTCTCCGCCACACTGGCCCTTCAATCTCCCCATTTAATGCATGGGTGCTGCTAAAGGGGATGGAAACTTTAAAGTTGCGTGTTGAAGCACAAAGTCAGTCCGCGTTGACGTTTGCCCAACATTTACAAGCCACAAAAGTGGTGAGCCGTGTACTTTACCCACATCTCGAAAGTCACCCGCAATATGCACTTGCCAAAAAGCAAATGAGCCTCGGCGGAACCATGGTCACTTTCGAAGTCGAAGGCGGCAAAGAAAAGGCCTTTGAAGTTCTGCGAAATCTAAAGGTTATCGACATTTCTAATAATTTAGGTGATGCCAAATCGTTGATGACTCACCCCGCTTCCACCACCCACCGCAACATCGGCCCCGAAGCCCGCGCCATGATGGGCATAACAGACGGTATGTTGCGATTGTCTGTTGGCTTGGAAGATATCAAAGATATTTTGGATGATGCTAAGCAAGCGTTGGCGGACTAGATCAACCCGTCGCCGTCCGATAAATTGCAATCGCAATCGCTAGGAGACCCACGAGAACGGTCAGTTCTCGGCGCGGCGCAATTTTTGAAAGCCAGCCACCAATTGCGGCAGCTGGAAGGCCGCCAATAACAAGACCGAGAACCGGTAAAAACACCTGATGCCAATCAGCACCGCCCTGCCAATGCCCGATCAAAAAGGCGAAAACGAAAGACAGGAACACGGCAAGGCTGACCGCGAATTCAGCAATGTTCGTCGATCCAATTGCAAATCGAGATTCGACGCCAGCGCCAAGCAAACCAGTTGTCACAATTGGGCCCCAACTTCCGCCAATGCCTTCAACCAAACCGCCTAGAAATCCAACTGCTCTCGCAAACCAATGCGGCAAAACATGTGGCACTACATCACGTAGGCCACGATAGACAATCAATGCACCCACGCTCACAAGATAAATGTTTACCAAATTAGCAAGCAGCTTACCCTTCAAACTCGTCAACAGCACTGCACCCAAGAAACCACCAAGCGAGCCAAAAATACACAAAGCTATGACCAATGATTTGGTCAAATTGCGGTGATGCAAATGAGAGAATGCAGCAACCGCAGTGGTTGGCAATTTGGCGGCGTTAACGCTGGCAGATGCCAATGCAGGCGGGATGCCTTGGGCCAATAAAACAGACGAAGAAATGATGCCAAATCCCATCCCAAGAGTGCCATCAACCAATTGTGCGAACAGCCCGACAAGAGCGAAAATCCAAAACTCAGACATTTTTATGACTCATCAGCTGCGAGATTAAATTTCTTCAAACCAAAACGACTATGCGCCCAGGCGCGCTCATGAAAATAATAAAGCGCAATCTTTGTTATGATTTCAAAAGCTGCGATTGAACCAGCGATTTTGAATGATCCGGTAAAAAACCACCCCCAAAAAGCGGTGTCAAGAGATCCTAAAACGCGCCAACTGATTGCTTTAACGATTGAGCGTTTTGGGTTTGAGTTAGCATTTTTCGCGATGATGGCAGCGGCCATGGTGCACTCCTGAGGTTAAAGTTAGATATTCGCGCCGCGACTATCAGTACGAATAATTTTGCCGTTTGCCGTAAAGTGTATCCCGCATTCAGTTTTATCACTGCCCATCCACCGGCCTTCGCGCGGGTTGTTATCAGTGCCGCCGGGGCTGGTGCATTGCACCGGCACACAGCCAATTGAACGATAGCCTTGAAGCCTCAACGGGTGAGAGGGAAGCTGATGATTGACCATGTAAGTACGCAGATCAAGCGCTGTGAAACCAGCCAGCGGCTCCACCTTGAGGCGATCACCGTCGATCGAAACAAATTGCAAATCTGTACGGCCGGCACCATGAAAGCGCTTGCGCCCTGAAAGCATAACATCAAATCCCGCAAAGGCTTTTTCCATCGGCAAAGATTTCCGAATGTTGCAGCACTGATCGGGGCTTGTGGCGTGCAGATCGCCATTCGGGTCTTGCTGTTGAATATCAAAAGGATCGGGCTTTACGACGCGCACATCTTTCAAGCCGAGCTCTTCAATCAGCTGGTCGCGGTATGCAATCGTTTCAGGGAACAATTTTTCTGTATCTAAAAATATCACAGGCAAAGACGGATCAATTTCTGAAATCATATGCAACAAAACGGATGACTCAGCACCAAACGAAGACAGCAGTGCAATGCGCCCCTTATAGTCTCGCGCCATGGTGCGGATCAGATCGCGACCCTCGAGGCCAGCATAGGCCTCAAGAATGTCGTTTACATTATTGAGAACAGGTTCAACTTTAGCCAGCATGAGGTTGCTCTTCCCAAGGGGCAAACCCTTGA
>JAYVPZ010000496.1:0-3357 GCA_043757105.1 Aestuariivirga sp.
CCAGTGCGTTGAGTAAAGGTGGGTATGAGTATGCGTTCACGTGAAAGCCTATTGCGGTTAAACCGTTTTCGGGTTGAAGATTGCCGCAGGCAAGTGGCAGATATGGATCTGATGATCCAAGATTTAATGCGCAAGCACGATGATCTTGATGCACATGTAAAGTTTGAAGAGCAACGCACCGGCGTGAGCGACATCAACAATGTGAATTATTCGATGGCTGCCAAATCTGTGCGCGGGCGGCGCGATAATATTTTGAAAACTGTTGGAGAACTACGCGACCAACATGAATCAATGATCGAGCGTTTGAAGGAAGCCGAAGGCGACCTTCGCAAAGTTGAAATGTTAGTGGAAAAAGAAACGCCAATGGCCAAGCAAGTGGTGCCGGATTTAGGCGCGCACATGGCAACACTTGCGGTTATGCGATAAGAAGAAAAAAAGTGATTGCAGATTGGCCGGGGATTTCCCGGCCTTTTTATTTTGAAGGTGTTACAGCGCAAATGATTTCAATTTTTCATAAAGTGGCCTTGCTGCGTCGGCCACTTTTAGGAGTGCCGGATCAAGAATGATTTCTTTCGGCGCCTGTTTTTCAAAACCAGTCGATTGCCACACCGCGTTATACCAATGCGGCGCCCAAACACCATCGAAGGATTTTGAACCTTTCGCCCAAGCTAGCATGGCGGGGTCGAACACGATTTTTAGTGCGGCACAAAGTTTTTTCAAATTTACTTCTGGCGCGTCCAAAAAATGATCCGCATCAATCACGGGTGGTGCATGGCCCAGATGGTCAGCGACTTGATCAAAAAATTCAGCCTGTTCCACAAAGCCAATATTTTCAAGCGTGGCCTCGCTCCACTTTTGTTTATAGCTGGCGAGAACTTTTTCAGGTGCGCGGATGAGAAAGGCGTTGTTGAGATTTTTGATAAAGCTGCGGTCAAAGCCGGGCAGCATGTGATGCGTCATATGTTTTTGATAGAAAATTGGCTTTGTAGTCGGCGCAGTACAGGTGGCCGCTAATTTATCCCAGTTGCATTCATTGGCCGCGATAATCTCATCGCGCATGGGATGGTCATGGCCGCGCTGCTTTAATGCAAAACCATAAAACGGTTCATCCCATGCCACGCAATCTGCGCGATTGCCGAAGCTATACATCATGGCGGTGGAAATATTTCGTGGCCCAGACCACATGGCGATGTTTGTCATAATGTGCGGGTCGATTCTTTGTTGGTGAGTGCTTTATAGGCTTCAGAAAGTTTCATGGTAATCGGGCCAGCGCCATTCCAATCATCCGCAGACAGAGGATTTCTCACTGGCCTGCCATCAATAATACACACCGGTGTCGTGCCTGCAAAAGTTCCAGTGACAAATGCTTCATCGGCGCCATAAACATCATAAAGCGAAAAATGTTTTTCAAAAACCGGAATGCTGAGATCACGACATAGGCGAATAATGTTTCCGCGCGTAATGCCGGGAATGCAATATTGCCCCGTACTCGTCCACACCTCGCCGCGCCGCACGATAAAGAAATGCGTGGAGTTGCAAGTGGCCACAAAACCATGCGGATCAAGCATCAAGGCTTCATCGGCGCCCGCATTGGTTGCTTGAATGCAAGCGGTGATGCAATTCAACTTTGAATGTGAGTTCAGCTTCTGGTCTTGCACATCAGGATAACCACGGCGCACATTCACCGTGTGTAAGCTCAACCCCTTTTGAAATTTTTCTGGGTTTGGATTTTTGTGTTCAGGGATAATCACAATGGTGGCAGACGAAACAGTAACGCGCGGATCTTGATAGGGCGTGGATTTCACGCCGCGCGTCACCATTAACCTTATATGCACACCGTCAGTCATTTGGTTTGCATCGATGCACGCAAACAGCCGCTTCACCAATTCATCAGGCCGCAAACCGATATCCATAAAAATCGCCTTGGCGCCTTCATAGAGCCGTTCAATATGCTCGCGCAAAAATGGCACCCCACCATTCACAAGCCGAAGCCCCTCCCACACGCCATCTCCCAAAATAAATCCGGAATCGAATACGGAGACGACGGCCTTTTCGCGCGGCAGCAATTCGCCATTGACTGAAATTAAAATATTAGCGTTGCGCGGATCAACCGCGATGTCGTGGATGGATTGGGGCGTTGTGTTCATGTATGCATCATGCCGCGCGCGCATCAAAAAATAAAGGGGCCAGCCATGTTGAGATTAATTCGCCAGTCTGAAATGGTTGAAGGCCCGTGGCGCAATGGCATGGGGGTTTCATGGGAGATTGCTTCGCACCACGAGCCAAACGCCACGGATTTTTCGTGGCGCTTTGCTAAAGCGCGGATTGACCGTGATGTGCCCTTTTCAATTTACCCGGGCATGAACCGTGTGTTCATGCAGATTTCAGGCAATGGTTTGGATTTGGAATTTGAGGGTGGCCATAAAATTGAAGTTCACGAAAGCAATGTGCCATACGCCTTTCCATGTGACATTCCGCTGAACTGCAAATTGTTGGACGGCCCATGCTTTGATCTCAATTTATTCACCGTGCGCGGGGTTTATGAGGCGCAAGCAAGCGTATTAAATTTAAGCGGCATGGAAACACTTGATCTTTCCGGTGTTGAAGCTGTGTTTTATGCGCTCGAAGGCAAAACAGTCTTGAGCGGGCAGGACGGCGCGGTGAGCCTCAACAAAGGTGATGCGTCGACTGCATCACACGAGCAGACGATCAATATCGCCGGACATGGTGCGGCGATGTTTGTTGCAATCTTGACGAAATGCTGATCCTTATTTTTCGACGTAATAAACCTCAACCTTGCCCGTCACTTTGATGACCATCGGATTGCCATATCGGTCTTTTGATTTTCCACCGATGGGCATACGCACCCAGTTTTCCGAAATGCAATATTCTTCAACAGTGGTTTTTTCCACGCCGTTGAAACGAATGCCAATTTGGTGTTGAAGCACGGCTTCATTGAAGTGCGGGCTTTTGGGGTCAGTGCTCAAATGGTCAGGTAAAGCTGGCTTGGCAACGGCGGGTGTATCAGTCATGCGAACGGTTCCATTTCAATTTTCAGCATGCTCTAACCGATGTTGAAAGGTTTGTCTCTAAAACTTGCCGCGCAGCCCATCTGCCATTTGAAAGATCAACACCATCGCCAGCGCCCAGCCTACTCCGATTATGATCAACATACTGATGGTCGGCAAAAGCATCGTTGCAGCACCAAGCTTTGCCCCGCCCACATAACTCAAAGGCCCAAATATCGCGCCGAGAAAAAACTGAAGCCACAGCCGCCCCGAAAGCCAGTTTAAACTTCCATGCGGCAGCGTGGCAAAGGCAAACCAAAGCGCAATGATCCAAATCGGCGGCAACACA
>JAYVPZ010000497.1:0-13181 GCA_043757105.1 Aestuariivirga sp.
CAAGATTGGCAGCCAGCGTTTGGCCAACTCAGAAAAACCTTCGTCGATCAAGCCTTCGGGCCACTGAGGGAAGGGATAAATATATGGCCAAAGCAATGAACCAGAAAACGTAACGGAACGATCAAGGCCAAAACGCTCCGAAGCTTTGGCCGCCATCATCAATTGATCGACAGCCCATTCTTGACGCGCCGCCAAATTACCTTGCACACTTGCGGGGGCAAATGCATCTGACAGGCGGTTGTAAGCTGGGTTTACGGCGATCAACTGGCCCTGCAAATGGGTTGAAAGCTCAGTCACCACCAAGCCGTGATCAGCCAACTTGCCCTTATATTCATCAACATAAGTTTGGCTTGTTGCAGCTTTTTTCAAATCAATGCAGCGGTCGTCCCAAGTGGGGATTTGCACGCCTTTAAAGCCTTTGTCAGCGGCCCATCCAGCCAAGCCTTCAATTGTATTAAACGGTGCCGCGTCACCCGCAAACTGCGCCAGAAATACGCCAGGGCCTTTAATTGTTTTCATTTCATAATACCTCTTAGTTGCGCATCGCACCCGGGCCCGGTGTTGCGCCGGGCGGGCATTTGCCTGCAATAATCATCCCCAAAACTTCGTCGTGGTCAACATCTTTTGTGCTGGCCGTACCCACAACTTTTCCGTTCTTCATCACCACCAAGCGATCTGCCAAATCAAATACATCGTGTAGATCATGGCTGATCAAGAATATGCCAATGCCTTCGGCTTTAAGCTGTTTGATCAACTCGCCCACTTGCGCGGTTTCTTGTGGGCCCAAGGCCGCTGTCGGTTCATCCATAATCAAGATACGCGCGTTGAAATGAATAGCGCGTGCGATGGCAACGGATTGGCGTTGACCGCCGGAAAGTTTCGATACTGGTTCTTTAAAGCGACGGAAATTTGGATTGAGGCGGTGCATCACTTTGCGGCATTCGGCTTCCATGGCCACATCATCCAGCGTGCCCATTTTGGTTTTCAGCTCGCGGCCTAAATACAGGTTCGCGGCGGCATCGACATTATCCGCCAAAGCGAGAGTCTGATAAATGGTTTCGATCCCTTGCGCCTTGGCGTCGCGCGGATTGTTGATGGTGATTTCATTACCTTCAATGTGGATGGTGCCAGCATCGCGCTTATAAGCGCCGGAGAGCACTTTGATGAGTGTGGATTTGCCAGCGCCGTTGTGGCCGAGCAGGCCCACAACTTCGCCGGGGTAGAGATTAATCGAAGCATGATCGACAGCTTTAATACCACCGAACGCAATGGAAATATCGCGCATTTCGATGAGAGGTGCGCCACGATCTTTGGTAGATTGAAAGGTCTCTGCGCCTTTTACTGCAATTGGTGTTTCATGCAGCTCAAGCACTTTTGCTTTTTTCACCGTATTGCGAGTTGGAGCTTTTTTCTTTGCCAATTTTGCCATGTGTGCCTCCCCTTACTTAACGCGACGGGAATAAAGTTGATCGAGGTAAACGGCGAGCACGAGAACAACGCCGACAACAATGTTTTGAAATGCCGCAGGCAGATTTAAAAGCGACATGCCTGAGATGATGGACTGCATCATGAGTGCGCCAATCATTGCGCCATAAATTGTGCCCACACCGCCCGCCAGTGATGTGCCGCCGATGACGGTTGCAGCAATCACGTATAACTCGTTGGTCAGGCCCAGCGCATTGGTTGCAGCGTTGAGGCGAGCTGAAGAAATGACGGAAGAAATGCCAACTAAAATGCCCATCAAGGCGAACACTTTAACGATCATCCATTTGGTGTTGATGCCTGCGAGTTCAGCTGCTTCTGGGTTGCCACCAATGGCATATACATAACGGCCAAATTTAGTGCGTGTGGAAAGGAAGGTCATAACCAGACCCACAACCATTGCCACCATCACTGGCAAAGAATAGCCCGTGTAATAGACTAAGCCTTCGGTGCAGCGCACCACTTGATCAGCGGCCATGCAAATGTTGGTACCATCCTTGTTTTCGATCCCGGCAGGAATTGGAACATTATTAGTTTTTGCATAGTTCTCAATCAACTTGAACGGCCACGGATAGGAATTCATCACAAGTGTTACACCGAGAACTACAAGGCTGCCGAGCGATGCCAAAAAAACTTCTGCCCAGACAGGGCGAAGTGGAAAGTTAAACCGCAAGCGTTGCCTGCGGCCATTTACGATTGCAAAAATAATCGCCGCGCAGGCGACCAACGCAATGATCCAACTCCAAAACGGCCCGAGCCAGCTGATGGGAATGCCGCCGCCAAAAATTTCGTATGTCTTATCCATGGGGGCAACAGTCTCGCCCTTCGCCATGAAAAAGGCCATGCCGCTATAGGCCAATAAACCGCCAAGCGTTACGATGAATGCTGGAATTTCTGCGTAAGCCGTAAGCCAGCCGTTCAAAGCGCCGAGCGCTGCACCCAATGCGATTGCAGCTACAACTGCAACGATCCAAATGATCGGATGGCCAACACCCAGAGCAGGCGCCAATTTGAAGACTTGCAACACCGCGCCCGCCACGGCCACAAGGCTGAGCATTGAGCCAACGGAAAGATCCAGCTGGCGCATCACAATCAAAAGCACCATGCCAGTCGACATAACGGCGATGGAAGATGTTTGAACCAGCAGTGTCCATAAATTTCGTGGTGTTAAAAATGACCCACCGAGCAGGCCGCCGAAATTGCCTCTGAGAATTCCACTCGCGATGTCAAACAAGCACCAAATTAAAATCAATGCTGCAACCATGCCAATCAAGCGCTCATCAATTTCTGTGGCGCGGAAGAACCGTTTAATTGGCCCCTCATTTTGTAGTGCAGGAGATTGACTGGTCATGGATGTATTGGACATGGACGTCTCCGAGGAGTGGGGTGGGGAGTTTTTATTTCGCTCATATTCGTCATTCCCCAGCAGGCGGGAATCCATCACAAGCTAAGCCATGCATTGTATGGATTCCCACCTGAGCGGGAATGACGACGCAAACAATACTTATGAAAAAAGCCGCGTCACTTCTTAAAATGACGCGGCTCATATTGATCAGACTACAAAATTAGCAGCCTTTTGCCATGCCGGCTTTTACGCCTGCGCATGCTTGTTCCTTGGTGATGTGGCCAGCAGTGATAGCAACATCAACATTGTCTTTGGTGATTGCTGTTGGAGCAAGAAGGATCGAATTCATTTCGACCTTGTTCTTGCCGCCGTTGAACTTAGCAACGCCAGCGATCTTATCCATCATTGTGCCGTCTGCCAAAGCGTTTGCAGCTTCACCAGCTGTGCGGCCGAGGTCTGTTGCGTTCTTCCAAACGGATACAGTTTGCGTGCCGAGAGCAACGCGGTTAATCGCTGCCAAGTCACCGTCTTGTCCGCCAACTGGAATGCCGGCCATGCCTTGTGCTGTTAGAGCAGCAACAACGCCTGAGGCCATGCCGTCATTTTCAGACAATACAGCGTCAACTTTGTTACCTGTTGAAGTCAAGCATTGCTCCATGTTCTTCTGAGCATTGTCTGGCTTCCAGCCGTCGGTGAATGTTTCGCAAACATTCTTGATCTTGCCGCCATCGAGGCCAGCTTTCAGCACTTCCATCATGCCTTGGAACAAGAAGGTTGCGTTTGGATCGCCCTTGTCGCCCTTAATGAAAGCATAGTTGCCTTCTGGCTTGGCTTTTTGAACTTCTTGAGCAATGATGCGGCCAACGCCAACGTTATCGAATGTGATATAGAGTGCGTTTGGATCTTCAAATTGAACGTCATAGGCAATTGACTTGATGCCTGCATCGCTCAAAGCCTTGATGGATGGGAGGATTGCATCCGAGTCAAATGCAACCACCAAAACAACGTCTGGCTTTTGTGAGATCAAGCCTTCGATGTCTGCAGCTTGCTTTTGGGCAGAACCTTGAGCATCTGTTGAAACATACTTATTGCCAGCACCTTCAACAGCAGCCTTGATTGCAGCTTCGTCTGTCTTCCAACGTTCTTCTTGGAAAGTCTTCCAAGATACGGCGATTGTCTTGCCTGCAGCCATAACTGGCATTGATGCAACGCCGAGGGCCAAACCAGCGGCCATCATAGCGATTATAGTTTTCTTCATTCCCATTCTCCTCCTGAACACTTTCAAAAACATAGGCGACGCCCGCCCTGCTCCGTTCAACGTAATCCCTATTGCACGATTTTTTGTTTTTGTCAGTGATTTTACAAAATTTATTTTGGCGTCCAAAATAATGTTGCATGAACAGATATTCTGAGTCAACACTCACAGTTAAGTTTCTGTTGTGCAATGCAATACATCATTTTGCAGGTGCGAAGGGTTTCATGCGCGGTAAGGCTGATAGTGATTTGGTGAGGAGACAAAACCGCTTTGTGGTTTTGGAAGCATTGCGCTTTCATGGACCGTCGGCTCGGGTTGACTTGGCGCGACTAACGGGGCTCTCGCCTGCCACGATTACAACGATCACCATGCAGCTTATTCAGGATGGTGCGATTGCTGAATGCGAAGACGCGACTTTGATGCCTGATATTGCGCGTCGCGGAAGGCCAACTGTATTGCTTGGACTGAAAGCTGATGCGGCCTATTTAATAGCGATTAAAATTTCGATCGGCATGTTGGAATTTGCGTTGGCAGATTTTGCAGGACAGGTCCTCGCTCGGTCGCAAATTCCAGTTGAGACTTACAACATGGAGCCAGAGGTTTTTAGCAATCGACTCATAGCTGAAACAAGAAACTTCATTGTATCAAGCGATGCTGATATTGAGCGGTTGGCGCAGATCAGTGTTGCTGCACAAGGCGTGACTGACAACATTGCGGGGGCAATAGCATGGAGCCCAGCTTTCAAAGCTGGTGATGTTCAAATCATCAAACCATTGTATAAAGCCTTTGGTGTTTCATGTGGTCTTGCCAACGACGCCAACATGATTGCGGAAGGATTGATCGCGCGTAAAAAAGTCGAACCACAAGGCACAACGGCTTGCGTGTTTATGGGTTACGGCATTGGCATGGGGCTGGTGATTGATGGCGCGGTTTATCATGGCTCATCGGGGTCTTCAGCAGAGTTGGGGCATATGAACCAAGTGCCGGGAGGGGCGCTTTGTCGGTGTGGTCGTCACGGATGTTTGGAGGCCTATGCCTCTGACTATGGTATTTTGCGAAGTGCCGAGAATTTGCCTGATGACACGCCGCCCCCACTACGGGCAGTGGACTCATCGGTCATGGCAGCACTTGAAAAAGCCGCAAGGCAAGGCGATAAAAACGCGCTGGCCGCGTTTCAAAAGGCAGGTCAAGCCATTGGTTTCGGGCTGGCGCGAATGATTGCGCTCTTAAATCCCGACCGCATTGTTTTGGCAGGTGCTGGTACGCGCGCGCTTGATTTAATTGAGCCCGCACTGCGTGCTGCTATTGACGAGGGCGTTGTTGGCGCACTTCGACAAAATTTGAAGATTGAGACTTTACCCATCGAAAAAGATATGATTATCAGCGGTACAATTGATGCGGCTTTGCGGCATTTGGATTCAGAAATTTATTCGGTTGGCCCTATCGAAGCGAAAAAGGAACTCGTGGCTTGAAGAAAATTTTCCAAATTACCTTATGCGTGATGTGCTTTGGCATTTTATCTTTCAGCAATGCTTTTGCTGATGATGCAAAGTCACGCGATGTTTTGCAAAATTGGTATAAATTGATACTCGAGCTCGTGCGCCACACCGCAACCTACACTCCTCCGGTGGCCAGCCGTTCATTTGCATATCTTGGTGTGACAACTTACGAGTCAGTTGCATCAGGCTCACCTAAAATGCAGTCGCTTGATGGCCAGCTGCAAGGGTTGAAAGATGTTCCAAAACGGCAGGCTGGCAAAAATTACGATGATGCCATCATATTGCAATCAGCTATGACTTTTGCGGCCCATCACTATTTTGGCAACACTGGCCCTACGGGGCAACGCGCCATGCAGGCCATGGAAAAACAAATGCGCGGACAAGCAAATTTAAATGTTCCAAAAGATGTTGTGAAACGCAGCGAAGCTTTCGGCAAGGCCATGGCTGCGCATATTTTTGAATGGTCGCGCACAGATGGCGGCGCAAATGTAACCAATCTTGGTTTTCCACTTAAGTACACTTTGACTACTGGCCCTGCACATTGGGTGCCCACCAGCCCCATCCGTTTGCAGCAGTTTCCACTGTTACCTGACTGGGGCAAGAACCGACCCTTTGCTATGCCAATAGGGAACACTTGCGCCCTGCCGCCGCCACCTGAATATAGCGAAGATAAAAATTCGGAATTTTATAAACAGGCTATGGAAGTTTACACCACTTCAAAAAATATAACGCCAGAGCAAAAAGCAACAGCGCGGTTTTGGTCTGATGATCCAATGTTGTCGCTCACGCCGCCCGGCCATTGGGTTTCGATTATTTGGCAAGTTGTTGATCGTGAAAAATTGACGACCGAACGCATCGTTGAAACTTTGGCGCGTGTCGGCGTGGCCGAGGCAGATGCTTTTATCGGTTGTTGGAGCACGAAGTATCAATACGATTTACTGAGGCCTATTACCTATATTCGCAAAGTGATTGATTCGAAATGGAATGCGTTGTTGATCACGCCGCCTTTTCCTGAATATCCATCGGGCCATAGCACAAATTCTGCGGCTGCGGCTGTAGTTTTGGAATCAATGTTTGGTGAAAAATACTCATTCGAAGATGCGACACCACAAGCAGATGGATTAGCACCTCGGAAATTTGCGAGCTTTATGGGTGCTGCAAAGGAAGCGGCAAATTCAAGGCTCTTTGGCGGCATACATTTCCGCGCAGCGATTGAACGTGGGCTGGATCAGGGCCGCTGTATTGGCGCTTTTGCTATCTCGTTGAAAACGAGTCATTGATCATGAAGATTCAAATTGCATCCGCACTTTTTGTCTTTGGCTTTTCATATGCCTTCGCAGATCAAAGCAATCTGTCTATTCCAACATTTGTCGAAGAAACTAAAACTGCTAGTGTAAAAAGTGTTTACGCTGGCGACTGGCAGTATATGGTGGGCGGCGGTGCGGCCACATTTGATTGTAACGGCGATGGCTTTCCCGAATTGTTTTTGGCAGGCGGGCAAGCACGCTCGAATTTCTTTCGCAACACGTCTAAGCAAGGCGGTACTTTGAAATTTGTGCAACAAAAAAGCGGCCTCGAATTTGATCATGTGACAGGCGCCTACCCCATTGATATTGATAGCGACGGCTTGATGGATCTGGTTATACTGCGCGTTGGCGAAAACATTGTCATGCGAGGCAAAGGCAATTGCAAATTCGAAAATGCAAATAAGGCATGGGGCTTTGACGGTGGCGATGGTTGGTCAACGTCATTTGCTGCGATGTTTGAGAGAGGTTCTGCATGGCCAACACTGGCGATTGGAAATTATATTGACCGGAAGCAAGAAGCTTTCCCTTGGGGTTCTTGTACTGACAATTGGCTGCACCGCCCTGATGTTTCACTGAAGAAATTTGCTCCGCCCATCGCGTTGAAGCCAAGCTTCTGTTCTCTCTCAATGTTGTTCACCGATTGGAATAAATCTGGTACGCCATCGCTTCGTGTTTCAAATGACCGCGAATATTATAAAGGTGGTCAAGAACAATTATGGCACGTGGAACCGGGTAAGCCACCTGCCATCTACACTGATAAAGAAGGTTGGAAAATTGTGCGTATTTGGGGCATGGGCATCGCCAGTGCAGATTTGAACTTCGATGGTTACCCTGAATATTTTTTATCAAGTATGGCCGATAGTCGGTTGCAAAGTTTGACTAAAGTTGAAGCAGGTGTTGCACCAGCGGCAGATTTTTCAGAAGGCGCATTGGCCAGAGGTGTGACCGCACACCGCCCCTACACAGGCACTGACGAACGCCCAAGCACAGGCTGGCACACGCAGTTTGAAGATGTGAACAATGATGGTTTGGTTGATCTGTTCATTGCCAAAGGCAATGTTGACCGGATGCCAGATTTTGCACAGCGCGATCCTAATAATCTTTTGTTGCAGGGTGCTGATGGCAAGTTTGTTGAGGTCGGAGACAAGGCCGGGATTGCCAGCTTTGCAACGGCGCGCGGTGCTCAGCTGGTTGATTTCAATTTGGACGGCAAGCTTGATTTGGTGGTGGTCAATCGCCGCGAAAATGCGAAGATCTGGCGTAACAATTCCAATGATTTAGGCCATTGGATTGAAGTGAAACTTGAGCAGCCAAATTCCAATATTGACGCGATTGGTGCTCATGTTGAAATCAAACGTGGCGATAAAATTATGTCACGCGAGATCACGCTTGGTGGTGGCCACGCCAGCGGAAGCAACGGTTGGAAGCATTTTGGTTTGGGTGTGAATGCTGAAGCAGAATTGCGTGTCGTTTGGCCGGATGGCAAAGCGGACGAATGGCAAAAATTATCTGCCGATCAGTTTTATGTTTTGAAGCGTGATGTAAAAGCAGTTGCATGGAAGCCGCGTTAATTGCGGCGCACACCTTCCAACAAATCCAACACACTGCGCATAGCATCCAGCACATTCGTACCGGGGCCGAAGATTGCAGAAACTCCAGCCTCGCGCAAAAACTCATAGTCACCACGGGGCACAACACCGCCACACACCACGATGATATCGCCCCTGCCCTTGGCTTTCAATGCAGCACTGAGTTCAGGCAGCAATGTTTTATGACCCGCCGCCAGTGATGAAACGCCGATGATTTGAACTTTGCTAGCGATGCCTAACTCTGCCGCTTCCTGCGGTGTTTGAAACAACGGGCCAGCGACAATTTCAAAGCCCAAATCACCAAAAGCCGAGGCAATTATTTTTGCCCCTCGGTCGTGACCATCTTGGCCCAGTTTAGCGATCATCATGCGGGGAACCGCTTTGGCTTGTGAGTAGGACGCCAAACGCGACTTCAAAAATTTATATTCTGCATCGTCCCTGTAAAGATCGCCATGCACATCTTCCACAATCTGCGGCGTAGCCGTATGATCACCAAACACCTTCCGCAGCGCATCTGAAATTTCACCGACAGTTGCACGAGCGCGGGCGGCTTCAATTGCAACGCTTAATAAGTTACCTTCTTCTGATTGCGCCACCATTTGCAATTTATTCAGTGTACGGACTACCAAATCTGAATCTCGACTGCGTTTCAGTTTTTCCAATCGCTCAATTTGCGCGGCGCGAACGGCGCGATTGTCCACTTCGCGGGTTTCGATCTTGGCTTCTTCTTCAAGCCGATACTTGTTTACACCAACAATAGTCGTCTCACCCATATCTACCGCCGCTTGCTTGCGCGTTGCGGCTTCTTCAATCTGTTGTTTGGGCCAACCCATTTCGACGGCCTCGGTCATGCCGCCCATGGTTTCAATTTTTTCCATTAATGCCCACGCTGCATCGGCCAATTGTTGGGTCAGGCTTTCTACATAGTAAGAACCAGCCAGCGGATCGATCACACTTGTCACACCCGTTTCATGCTGTAAAATAAGTTGCGTGTTACGAGCAATGCGCGACGAGAATTCGGATGGCAGGGCAATGGCCTCGTCAAATGAATTCGTGTGCAAGCTTTGGGTTCCACCCAGCACCGCAGACATGGCTTCAAAAGCAGTGCGCACGATATTATTATAGGGATCTTGTTCTTGCAGTGAAACGCCAGAGGTTTGGCAATGGGTACGCAAGATCGACGACTCAGTTTTTTGCGGTTTGAACTCCGCCATAATCCTCGACCACAACATACGCGCAGCGCGAAGTTTTGCAGCTTCCATAAAAAAGTTCATGCCAATTGCGAAAAAGAAAGAAAGCCTTGGCGCAAAAGTATCAACGTCCAAACCTTTAGCAATTGCGGCACGCACATATTCGCGACCGTCTGCCAGCGTGAATGCAAGTTCTTGCACCAGCGTCGCACCCGCTTCTTGCATGTGATAGCCGCTAATCGAAATGGAATTAAACTTAGGCATTTCTTTTGCAGTGAAGGCAATGATGTCGGCCACGATGCGCATCGATGGTGTTGGTGGGTAGATGTAGGTGTTGCGCACCATGAATTCTTTAAGAATGTCGTTTTGAATTGTGCCTGATAAATCGGCCCGTTTTACGCCCTGCTCTTCTCCCGCCACAATGAAGCTGGCAAGGATAGGGATGACGGCACCATTCATCGTCATCGATACGGACATTTCCGATAATGGAATGCCGTCGAATAATATTTTCATATCCTCGACTGAATCAATCGCCACGCCCGCTTTACCTACATCGCCAACGACACGCGGGTGATCAGAGTCATAGCCTCGGTGTGTAGCCAGATCGAAGGCGACGGATAATCCCTTTTGTCCACCAGCCAATGCTTTACGGTAGAACGCATTGGACTCTTCTGCGGTTGAAAATCCAGCATACTGGCGGATTGTCCAAGGTTTACCCGCATACATGGTCGCCTTGAACCCACGTGTGAATGGCGCAAAACCAGGCAGACTTTCAACGAGCTTGACATCTGCGCTGGTGTAAAGCGGCTTCACGTCAATGCCTTCCGGCGTTTTCCAAGCGCGTGTTGAAACTTCAGCCTTCAATTCTTGAGTGGCCAGCTTTTTCCAATCAGTAATATTTTTCTTGCTCATGGCATTTCGAATTCCATGATGATTTGATCGACACTCAAACTTGCTCCCATTACCGCAGAGATGTTTTTGATTTTTGCGCGGCGTTCGGCACGTAAAATATTCTCCATCTTCATTGCTTCGACCATAGCCAGTGTTTGACCTGCTTCCACAACATCACCAACTCCCACATAGAGTTTCCGTAGCATGCCGGGCATTGGGCACAATAGAAGGTTAGATGTGTCTTTTGGCTTTTTGATCGGCATGAGCTTCGCAAGCTCGGCGATGCGCGGTGAATGCACTTGCACGGTTACATCCATGCCCTGATAACGCAAGCGAATGCCTTTGCGCGTGAGCGTCGTTTTGATGCTGAGATTGTGAGCGCCCAGAGTGAAATGACCCAAAGATTTTCCTGGCACCCAATCACTCATCACATGCACAGGTTTTGTGCCATCCACAGCAATAGCCAATCCGCCATTATCTTGCTGAACTGAAATCAAATGCGAATCGCCAGCGACTGTAACCACCCATTGATCAGCGATTTTACGCTTATGATTTTCCATTGTCCCATCGATATGCGCTGCGCGTTGCTCGATGCGCATATTCATAAATGCTGCGATCAAACAAAAATCAGTGATGTTGACGCCGCTTGGTTTTACACCGTGAAAGCCCTCTGGAAACTCTTCAGCAATAAAGGCCGTGGTTATGTTCCCACTCCGAAATTTTTCATTGCCCATGACAGCCGAAAGGAAGGGCAAGTTATGACTGACACCTTCAACTTCAAATTCATCGAGCGCTGTGCTCATAGCGTTAATCGCTTTCTCGCGTGTTGCCCCCCAAGTGCATAGCTTGGCGATCATCGGATCGTAATAAATGGAAATATCCGCACCCTCGAATACGCCCGTATCATTGCGCAGTTCAAGTGTTTCAACAGGCGGGCGGTAGCGCGATAGACGGCCAATTGAGGGTAGGAAATTCCGGTAAGGATCTTCAGCATAGAGCCGCGATTCAATGGCCCAACCATTGAGCTTGATGTCGCTTTGGTTGAGGCCTAATTTTTCACCTGCTGCCACGCGGATCATTTTTTCCACAATGTCGATTCCCGTTATAAGTTCGGTAGCCGGGTGTTCCACTTGCAGGCGCGTATTCATTTCGAGAAAATAAAAATTTCGTTTATCATCAACGATAAATTCCACCGTGCCTGCTGATGTGTATCCAACAGTTTTGGCCAGCGCTACCGCTTGCTCGCCCATTGCCTTTCGTGTGGCCCAATCCAGAAATGGCGACGGCGCTTCTTCAATGACTTTTTGATTGCGGCGTTGGATTGAGCATTCGCGCTCACCCAGATAAACCATGTTGCCATGGGCATCGCCTAGCACTTGAATTTCAATGTGGCGCGGTTGCTTGACAAACTTTTCAATAAAAATACGGTCATCGCCGAAAGATGATTTTGCTTCGCTTCGAGAAAGAGTGAACCCTTCGCGCGCCTCCGCATCGTTCAACGCAATGCGCATGCCTTTGCCGCCACCTCCTGCCGAGGCTTTGATCATCACAGGATAGCCGATTTCGCCTGCGATTTTTGCAGCGTGAGATTCGTCAGAAATGAGACCCATGAATCCCGGAACAATGCTTACACCCGCAGCGGCTGCAAGCTTCTTGGATGTAATCTTATCGCCCATCGCCTCAATGGCTTTGACGGGTGGGCCAATGAAAGCAACACCAGCTTTTTCAAGAATCTCAGCAAATTTCGCATTCTCGGATAGAAACCCATAACCAGGATGCACAGCTTCCGCGCCAGTCTGTTTCACGGCGGTCATAATTTTATCAATCACCAAATAAGACTGGTTCGCGGGCGACGGCCCGATATGCACCGCCTCATCCGTCATCTTCACATGCAGGCTGTCTCGGTCAGCATCAGAAAAAACCGAAACAGTTTTGATCCCCATCTTCCGCGCAGTCTTGATTATGCGACAAGCAATTTCACCACGATTAGCAATCAGGATTTTTTTGAACATCTTCATAATGGCATTGTGTCATGCTTCTTTGGAAGCGTTTGCATTTTTTTGTTGCGTAGCGATGCGAAGGCACGGGCGATGCGTTTGCGCGAGGTGTGGGGCATAATCACGTCGTCGATGAAGCCACGTTCCGCCGCCACGAATGGATTGGCAAAGCGATCTTCATAATCCTTGGTGCGGGATGCAATTTTTTCTTTGTTGCCCAGTTCAGAGCGGTAAATAATTTCGACTGCACCTTTGGCACCCATCACCGCGATTTCGGCAGTGGGCCAAGCATAGTTCACATCTGCGCCAATATGTTTTGATGCCATCACATCATAGGCACCGCCGTAAGCCTTGCGAGTGATCAAAGTAACCATGGGCACGGTTGCTTGGGCATAAGCGAACAACAGTTTTGCACCATGCTTAATCACGCCGCCATATTCCTGCGCGGTGCCGGGTAAAAATCCGGGCACGTCGACAAGCGTTAAAATCGGAATATTGAACGCATCACAAAAGCGCACGAAACGCGCTGCTTTGCGCGAGGAATCAATATCCAAACAGCCCGCCAGAACTTGCGGTTGATTGGCGACAACACCAATGCTCTGGCCTTCGATGCGAATAAAGCCCGT
>JAYVPZ010000498.1:0-3336 GCA_043757105.1 Aestuariivirga sp.
ATCTTTCTGGTTCATTTGTCCAGCATTTGCAGATGTATTCGTAAGGTGTGAGGCCTTTGAGCGTTTTGAGTCGACGTCCATAGTTGTAGGCGTCGATGAAGTTTGTGAGGTGCGCACCCAGCTGGTGATGACTGTCATAATGATAGCGCGTAACGGTGGCCTCTTTGATGGTTCGGTTCATTCGCTCGACCTGCCCGTTGGTCCAGGGGTGCTTAACCTTGGTTGTCCTGTGCTCGGTGCCATTTTCGTTGCATGTGCGGCTAAATATGTGCCGGCCCGCGATGTGGTCCTGTTTGCGATTTGCGAACTGGATGCCATTGTCGGTGAGAACGGTATGGATGGCGTAAGGAACGGTCTTGATGAGATCGGACAGGAACGCAGCGGCAATCATCTTTGTCGCTCTCTGGTGCAGTTGGACAAAAGCAAATTTTGATGTGCGATCAATTGCGACGAAGAGATAAAGCTTGCCTTCTGCGGTCTGGACTTCGGCAATATCGATATGGATGTAGCCAATAGGATAGGACTTGAACTTCTTCTTGTCCGGCTTGTCCCCCCTCACATCTGGAAGCCGTGAAATGCCGTGGCGTTGCAGGCAGCGATGCAGGGATGAACGCGACAAAAGCGGGATTGTTGGCTGAAGCGTGTAGAGGCAATCATCGAGAGGCAGGAGCGTATGCCTTCGGAAAGCAACGACGATGGCTTCTTCTTCAACTGTCAAAACTGTGGACTTGGGAGACGTGGGCCCGGTCGGCATATCCACAACAGAAGAACGCTTTCGCCATTTGGCAACCGTCTTTGGGTTTATGCCATAGCGTTTGGCCAGCCACATCAGGCTCTCTTGACTATTTTGTATTGCTCGACGGATTGCCTCAGTCGTTGTGGCGCTGCCGTGTAAAACTTGGCCCATAGTGCATCCCTCCATTCAACGGAAAATATTACACCATCAAATGTCGGGACCAAACAGGTAGTCCCTACCCCTGCGTCGCCCTCATCCACCTGGCGGCACCTATTCCCATGCCTAAGTAGGCACAGGATAAGGCAGATACTGTTCCGTTATCAGCAACCTCGGCCTTCGCCTGTGCGCCCTTGCGCATGGGAGAAGGTGCCGACAGGTGGATGAGGGCTTTGGGCCGTGGTGTAAGTAAATTGAAAATATTCCTTGACAAGGACTATAACGTTATCTATGTGTCCTCTCAGTCTTTTTCACAGGAGGGGACGATGTGCATAGAGTTCCACTATCGCGAGAAAGACTGCAACGGCTGCGAGATGAAGCTTTACTCACTTTTTTCTCCCGGCGGTTTTATGTCAGGCCCTCGGGCAATACGACCCGAGCGCCTTCAATGGCTTACA
Organism: Aestuariivirga sp.; assembly: GCA_043757105.1. Lineage (GTDB taxonomy): Bacteria > Pseudomonadota > Alphaproteobacteria > Rhizobiales > Aestuariivirgaceae > Aestuariivirga. The sequence goes on from JAYVPZ010000498.1 coordinate 1,351, forward strand.
ACTTCAGCGGTCAACAGACAGGCCTCTATGAGAAATAAGATGTGGAGTTTGGGCGTGGGCCTCATTGCGCAGGCAGCCCCGAACAGAAGCATACATAGAGTGGACACCATGCGAAGCGCGAGTGCGCCAAAGTGATTACTTTGGTGAAGCAACTCGCGCCAAATTAAATGGCTCGATGCGGAGCATCGAGCACGAGCTCTGGAAGAACTGGCATTCAGTCCCAAAACGCTGCGCTTGCTAACGGCTTTCGGCCATTTTGTTTTTGAAATTTCAGCGAGGTTGAAAGCCGTGAACAGGCATTCCCCTCCATTTATTTGTTGTGGTGTCCCTATGATGCAATGAAACTTTAAATCAATTAACGAGCACGCCAATAGGCAAATCATAGCTGTATTTGAGGTGCGCCCCTCAATTTCCTTGTGCAGTTTCTCAGAACCCGCTAATTGACCGCAAACATAACCCTAAACGACCGTCAGGAGATGCCAGAATGGCCCGTATCACCCTTCGCCAATTGCTCGATCACGCTGCTGAAAATGATTACGGCGTGCCGGCTTTCAACATCAATAATATGGAACAGGCCTTGGCCATTATGGCCGCAGCTGACAAGCTTGATGCACCTGTGATTATCCAAGCCTCGCGCGGGGCGCGTTCATATGCCAACGACATTATGTTGAAGCACATGATGGACGCCGTTACGGAAATTTATCCACACATTCCAATCTGTGTTCACTTGGATCACGGCAATGAACCTGGCACTTGCATGACCGCCATTCAATCTGGCTTCACATCAGTGATGATGGATGGTTCGCTGGCGGCTGACGGCAAATCACCCGCTGATTGGGATTACAATGTTGGCGTGACCAAGACAGTTGTTCAAATGGCACATCTGGGCGGCATCTCGGTTGAAGGAGAGCTAGGTGTTTTAGGCAGCCTTGAAACCGGCATGGGCGACAAGGAAGACGGCCACGGTGCTGAGGGCAAACTCAGCCATGATCAACTTCTCACCAACCCACAGGAAGCGGTTAAGTTTGTGAAAGAAACGGATGTTGATGCCTTGGCCATCGCCATGGGCACATCTCACGGCGCATACAAATTTTCGCGCAAGCCTGATGGCGCTGTGTTGGCGATGAATGTGATCGAAGAAATTCACAAGCTGTTGCCATCAACCCATCTTGTTATGCACGGTTCTTCATCAGTGCCGGAAGACTTGCAGGAAATCATCAACAAGTTCGGTGGCAAAATGAAGCCAACTTGGGGCGTGCCTGTGTCTGAAATTCAGCGCGGCATCAAGCATGGCGTACGCAAGATCAATATCGACACCGATAACCGCATGGCCATGACGGGCGCCATTCGCAAAGTGATGGCCGAAGATCCATCTGAATTTGATCCGCGCAAGTATTTGAAGCCAGCCATGGATGCGATGCAAAAGCTGGTGACGTTGCGTTTGCAAGAATTCAATACTGCTGGCCAAGCTTCCAAGATCAAGAAAGTGCTGCCAGTTTCAGAAATGGCTAAGCGCTATGCCAAGGGCGAGTTGAAGCAGAAAGTGGCGTAAGCGAATTTCAAAAAAACAAAACGCCGGACGCAATAGTCCGGCGTTTATGCTTTGATTCTCGTCAATAAATTTGCGGCCTATCCCGGTATGATATTGGTCGTTATGCCGCCCGCCTTGCCTCGCCGATAGCTGCCCTAGATACCCAGCGCAGCACGGGCCGCTTTCAATATCTTATTGCTGCTTGTCGAGAGAATGGCTGGAGGTGCGCCCGGCACTGCGACGGTATCTGGATTGTTCGATTTAAAAATTCCATGCGTGGCATGGAAACCTAACGCACGATAAGCTTCAAATTGCTCTTCCTTAAAAAATTGATCACCTGTTGTTTCATCAGGGAAGGTTGAATGCCGTCTGGCATAGTCGCGTACATAATTGTTTTCGTCACCAGATAACGATGATTTAACATAAAGCAGAATTCCCTTGCCGCCGTCTTGATA
>JAYVPZ010000499.1:0-13125 GCA_043757105.1 Aestuariivirga sp.
CACCGGGAAAATATCTCTTCGTTGATGAATATCAAGAGGATGTGGCCAAAGGCTACGTCATCGTGGAATAAGAACTCTTCATGATCGGCGCACTGATAATCGTATTCCGAGAAGTGATTGAGGCGGGCCTCATCATTGGCATTGTCATGGCAGCAACTCAGACAGTAATGGGTAGCCGCAAATGGATTATGGGCGGTGTTCTTGCTGGGGTGATCGGCAGCTGTATATTGGCAATGTTCACAGGCAGCCTCGCTTCGCTTTTTGATGGCTTCGGACAAGAGTTATTTAACGCTGCCATTCTCGCCGTCGCCGTGTGCATGCTCACATGGCACAATATCTGGATGGCCCTGAACGGTCGCGCTATGGCAGGCGAACTAAAACAAGCGGGCATCGCCGTTCGCGAAGGCCAGAAATCATTGATGGCCTTGGCGATAATTGTGGGTACGGCGGTGTTGCGCGAAGGTTCAGAAGTTGTTTTGTTTCTGTATGGCGTGGCCATCGGCGGGCGCGAAACAGCAGGCGGAATGGCCCTCGGCGGTGCACTTGGTTTGGCCATTGGCGGAGCCGTGTCGTTTCTCACGTTCCGCGGTCTGCTGAAAATTCCAAATCGCTATTTCTTCAGCGTCACAAGTTGGTTGATCACTTTCCTTGCAGCAGGCATGGCAGCGCAATCGGTTTCATTTCTTGAAAAAGCTGGCGTCGCAACTGTTTTGCAAAACACCGTGTGGGACAGTTCTGGATTCTTGGCCGAATCCAGCATCCTAGGCCGCATCATGCATACACTGATTGGTTATAGCGATCAGCCCACGGTATTGCAGCTCATGGTCTATCTCGCAGCTTTGATCATCGGTTTTGGCCTCACAAAATTGATCAGTCGTCCAAAATTGGTCACAGCTTAATCTTCATGAGCGGCAAGTTTTCGCGCATCCCGTAACTTTGGAAATAGTTGCGACCAGATGGCGGCCACTGCCATTGTGCCTACGCCGCCCATGACAACAGCGGTCACTGCACCCAATTTCCACGCCACCATGCCAGCACGAAATTCGCCAAGCTCATTTGAAGCGCCAATAAACACCCGGTTTACAGCATTCACCCTGCCCCGCACTTCATCGGGCGTCCGCAATTGCATCAAAGTCTCGCGCACATATACACTGACCATATCGAATGCGCCCATCATGACCAGAGCGAAGATTGAAAGCGGAATCCATGTTGAATAGCCAAACAAGGTTGTGAAGACACCAAATCCCGCAACGCAGGCAAAGAGTATCTTTCCTGCGTAGTCTTTGATGCCATATTTCGATAGCCACAGCGCAACGACAATCGCACCAATGCCAGGCGCCGAACGCAAGAGCCCCAGACCCAGCGGCCCAGCATGCAAAATATCACTTGCATATACTGGCAGCAAAGCCACCGCGCCACCAAGCAATACTGCAAACAAATCAAGCGATATCGCGCCCAAAACGATCTGTTCTGATTTAATAAATTTGAAGCCAGCCAGCAGTGTGCCGATACTGGTTTCATTGACATGGTTTTCTTGTGGCACATTGCCAATAAATACAACGCTTATTGCGCCAAGCGCCAAAAGCACAGTCGCAGTGCCATAAGCAAGTTCAGCTGAAAAGCCATAAAGCAACCCACCCAGCACCGGCCCAATGATGGAGGCCGTCTGCCATGTCATGCTGCCTAAAGAGATGCCGTGCGGAATGGCTTCTTTCGATAAGAGATTCGGCGCTAACGCATCCCCCGCCGGATTAAAAAACGCCCGCGCAATTCCAAGGCCAACTAAAATTACGAACACCGGCCAAATCACTGCGGGCTTTGCGACGGTAAACACCAACAAACAACCAGCGGCAACAACCTCAGCGGCCAAACACAATCCCAAAATCACGCGGCGATTAAACCGATCTGCCACCAACCCCGTCACCAAAACCAACGCCAGCGCTGGTAAAAACTGTGCCAGGCCTACAATCCCCAAATAATAAGGATCATGCGTCAATTCATAAACCTGCCAGCCCACGGCGACTGACATGATTTGAACTGCGAAATTCACACAAGCCAAAACACCGAGATAATACACGTAAGGACGATAAGTGAGAGCATTTGAAGAAGGAGTTGCCATTTGCACCGGATGCCATGAGACGGCGCTTATGTCAAAGAATTGCACCAAACATTCTCCCCTGCTATAGCGCCACAAAACAAATCAAATAAAGGTATTCCCCATGACCAAAATAAAAGTCGCCAACCCTGTTGTTGAACTCGATGGCGACGAGATGACGCGCATCATTTGGGATTTGATTAAGAAAAAGCTGATCCTGCCCTATCTCGATATTGATCTGAAATATTATGACTTGGGCATGGAACACCGCGACGCCACAGATGATAAGGTCACGGTTGATGCTGCCAACGCGATCAAGCAATATGGCGTGGGTGTAAAATGCGCCACCATCACACCAGATGCTGCGCGTGTTAAAGAATTCAACCTCAAACAAATGTGGAAATCGCCTAACGGTACTATTCGCAATATTTTGGGCGGCGTCATTTTCCGTGAACCAATCATTTGTCAAAATGTGCCGCGCCTTGTGCCGGGCTGGACAAAGCCAATCATCATTGGTCGTCATGCTTATGGTGATCAATATCGCTCGACCGATTTCACATTCCCCGGCAAGGGCACGCTGACCATGAAATTTGTTGGCGATGATGGCGTTGTCATTGAAAAAGAAGTTTTCAAATCGCCAAGTGCCGGTATTGCATTGGCCATGTATAATCTTGAAGATTCAATTGTTGAATTTGCGCGCGCCTCATTGACTTATGGCTTGCAACGAAAATTGCCTGTTTATTTTTCATCGAAGAATACAATTTTGAAAATCTATGACGGCCGCTTCAAGGATATTTTCCAAGAAATCTATGACGCCGAATTCAAAACTGAATTTGAAAAAGCGGGAATCACCTATGAACACCGTTTGATCGACGACATGGTGGCTTCGGCGATGAAATGGACGGGCGGTTATATCTGGGCCTGCAAGAATTATGACGGTGATGTGCAATCTGATCTCGTGGCCCAAGGCTATGGTTCATTGGGCTTGATGACGTCGGTGTTGCTCACACCCGATGGCAAGACCGTTGAAGCCGAAGCAGCGCATGGTACGGTCACGCGCCATTACCGCCTTCATCAGCAAGGCAAAGCAACCTCCACCAATTCCACAGCATCTATCTATGCGTGGACAGGCGGTTTGAAGCATCGTGCAAAATTGGACGAAAATTCACAACTGCAGAAATTTGCCGAAACCTTAGAAAAGGTAACCGTTGACACAATCGAGCAAGGGAAAATGACCAAAGATTTGGCCGTGCTGGTAGGCCCTGACCAACAATGGCTGACCACCGAAGGTTTCATCGATGCGGTCGATACAAATCTACAAAAGGCGATGGCTTAGAAGCAGCGCTTATGCTGCTTCACTTTCCAACACATCAAGCAAGTTCGACGGATCAGTCGGCTTGCTGAACACACCCAAAGCACCGTTCTCACGCGCCTTGTCGAGAAGATCATTTGCGGCATAACCGGTCATGAAATAAATCCGCGCATCAGGATGCTGCGCTTTAATTTCAAGAAAACTTTCGACACCATTTTTACCCGGCATCATCACATCAAAAAAACCTACATCGACTTTGTTATGTGAAAAAGCTTCAATCGCTTCTTGACCATTATAGGCCACGATCACTTTGTGATCATCAGATTCAAATAGTTCTGCAATTGAATCCGCGTTTTCTGCATCATCATCCAAAACCAAAACATTCAGTACACGTTTCATCATAATTCTCCGAAAATCTATGCCGCTAAGTTTTCAAGTTGATCCAGCAATTGCATTGGATCAAATGGTTTGTTCAAAATACCAGTGACGCGAATGTCTTGCATCGCTTCAATCGTGTTTTGATATTCTGGCCCCTCAGCCGTGATGATTATGGCAGGGGCAGCCCGCCCCGCCTTGCGCAGTTCACTAATAACTTCTACGCCGTCGATGAGCGGTTTTTTGAGATCAAAAATCATGATGTCTTGATCAACAGCTGCCGAGAATAATCCCGTTTCCTTGCTGCTTTGCACCAGCCTGCAAACCATGCCGCCATCGTTTACGATACGCATCAAGTGATTGCCAAAGTCAGGGTCGTCTTCAGCCACAACAACAATACCATTACTGCCCGCTTCTTTGAGAGCCGCAGAAACTTTTGACAAATTCACAGGTTTGGTCAAAACGCCCATGGCTCCATTATCGGTTGCCTGTCGCAAGAGCTGCTCTACGCTATAACCCGTCATCATATAGACACGAGCTTCAGGGCAAGATTTGCGAATTTCCAGAAAACTTTCGACACCATTTTTACCCGGCATCATCACGTCCATAAATGCCAAATCAAAATTATGTACTTTGTATGCTGTGATAGCATCCTCGCCGGAATGCACCACCACCGCCTCGTGACCTTCCATCTCAAATAATTCGCCAAGTGAAGCGGCGTTATCAACATCATCGTCGGCAATTAATATCTTCAACTTGCGCACCATGAAACAAATTCCCTCGAATATTTTCGCCACTCGTGAAAAGTTTCAAAAATAAGCCAACACTCTCTACCCAAGAGGAAATGTTAAACTGTCAATGCTAATAGGAACTTAACAAATACCCTTCTAGGCTGAGAGTGGTTGTGCAACATCCTCATATACAGGTAAACGCAGGGTGAATGTGCTGCCCACACCAATCGTAGATTCAACCAAAAGTGATCCACCATGTTGAGCTGCAACCTGCTCGATTACTGGCACACCTAATCCCGTCCCAAAACTCTTGGTTGTAAAAAGCGGTTCGCGAATCTTATTGATGATTTCTGGCGTCATTCCAGGCCCGTTGTCACTCACACTAATACTCACGCTAGCCCCATCTGCTTTTGTCATCAGTGTAATCGTAGCCTCAGGCATGTCGGCCTTAACAGCTGATCCGTCGAGTCCAACCATCGCCTCAGAGGCATTCGAAATGAGATTTAAGATTGCCCGTTGCAGACGTCCGGGATCGAATGAAACATGCATTCCGCCCAAACCAAGCAAGCATTGAATATTGACATTTGATGGCAAGCGCGCGGCTTCTTCTTCCACAATCCTAGACAACCACTCATCTAAGTTCAACAATTTACAATCCAACTGCTTACCGCGAGAAAAATCCAGCAACTGCGCGATAATATTATCACAGCGCGTCACTCCATTTTTGATCCGATTAAATTGCGCATCAAGATCCAAACCGGAATTCTTAAGCCGCTTTTCCATAACAAATGCTGAGGTACGCACTGCGCCCAAAGGATTGCGCAATTCATGTGCAATTGTTGCGGTCAACTGGCCCATCTGCTCAAGTCGTCCCTTCTTTACCAAAGCATCTTGAGCGTCTCTTAACAGTTTCACGTTGTTAGCGAGTTCATTGTTGAGACGAGAAATCTCGTCATTGATCCGTTTCAGCTCAACATTTTCTGAAACATCGACGACACTGACTATAGCTGAACGCTTTTCGCTTGTGCCCAGTTTGAGCCAACCAGAGCTGATCAAAAGCAGTCTGCGATTTACCTTGCCAGCGGACTTAACTTCGCATTCAAACCGACTGGTTTCACCCGGAAATTCTTGTAAGGTCTTACCCACCGAAGCACAAATATCAGCGATGGCAAGTTCGTCCCGGTCACAATTAAAATAACTATAGAGCAGCGGATTGGCAAAAGTGATGCGTCCATCCTCTTCCACCTGCATCACACCAACAGGGATTGTTTCAGTGATCGCACGATTCTGGGCCTCGCGTTTTTTCAGTTGCGTGAGTTCAGAATTAATTCCGATCAAAAGTATCCTTCCGTCAGACGTTAGGTATCTGCACTTGCGCGTCAAAACATAACGTAATGCACCATCGGCATAGCGCACCTGTTCTTCGGTCACAAAGGGTTGATCACTTTTCAAAATATTCAAATCATTTTGGACAAATCCCTCCGCCAATTCAGGCGCGTGAATATCACGGTCGGAAAGGCCTAGAAGAACCGCCGGCCCCTTGCCCACCAACTCACAATGCGCCTTGTTTGAAAAAATGAAACGAAGTTGCTCATCCTTAACAAAGATCGGCGTGGGCAGTTGGTCCATAATTTCATAAAGCGTTTCGGCCGAAAGATGGGTGTCAAGATTTATTTCATTTTGCATTTTCGTTTTCCAAGAATTGCAATACCAATTTAAGCGGCTTCTTCCAGGCTGCTGCGTAAAGGCAACTTTATCGTAAAGTTAGCGCCTTCCCCTGGTGCAGATGTTATTTCCAAAACGCCACCATGTTGAACCACAATTTGATCAACAGCTGGAAGCCCTAAGCCCGTCCCAAAACTTTTTGTGGTGAAAAGTGGCTCTCTAATTTTCTCTAGATTTTCCGGCAGAATTCCAGGCCCATTATCGCGAATTGAAATCATCGCAAATTCGGCATTTGCTTTAGTCAAAATTGTAATACAGGGGTTTTTGGATGCAAATCGACTAGGGTCTTCCCCGTTACCAACCATCGCTTCCGAAGCATTTGAGACCAAATTAATAATCGCGCGCTGTAATCGTGAAGGATCAAAAGGCACTTGCAAATCCTGCAGCCCGAGCAAGCAATCAATTGCGACAGCGGCTGGTAGCTGGCTTGCTTCTTCAGAAATAACTTTCTCAAGCCATTTATCAAGATTTTCTGAACGACAAGAAAGTTTTTTAGAGCGCGAAAAATCCAGCAGCTGAGTGATGATATCATCGCAGCGCGTAACACCATTGTTAATCCGCGCAATTTGCGGCTCAATGCCAAGTTCCTTGCCTTTAATTTTGCGCTCAATCAAGAATGTAGACGTACGCACCGCACCCAATGGATTGCGAAGCTCATGGGCAATCGTTGCAGTTAACTGCCCCATTTGCTCCATGCGCCCTTTTTTAACCAAAGCATCTTGAGCATCTTTCAACATTTTCATGTTGTCGGAGAGTTCTGAATTCATACGAACCATATTTTCGTTAATCGTCGACAATTCAGATGACATCTGTTCAGCTTCACTGCGGGCATCTTCTGCAGATTTCTTTGCAGCCACTACATCATCAAGTTTTTTAAGTGTCGAGCGATACATGGTGAAGGCTGAACCAAGCCCAAGTAAAACCGTAGCAAAAGATGTTAAGAGAACCCTCAAAATACGATTACGTACTTCAACCTTGCGATTTTCCAGTAAGAAGCCAAATCTTTGGCGAAATTTTTCTGACCCAAATCTAAAATCGGATAGCCACCTCGAATTGACCTCATTGATATAATTGATCAACTCTGCCTTGATGTGCTTTTGGCCAGCCATGCTCATGCCTATACCAATCTCGCTCAGGTGGTTCATGTCTTTTTGGATTAAATCAGTACGTTTAAGAATTTCAGTATAGAATTCAGGGTTGGAGCTTTTTTGTTTTGCTGAAGTCATTGATGCTTCGAGTCGCGACAGGGATGAAGAAAGATTTCCGATTGCAAGCGTTATGAGATTTGTGTTTTGATCATTTATGTTTTGATCATTTATGTTTTGATCAATTATATTGGAAACAGTTTCAGGAACAACATCTTTGAGACTTTCAAAATCAACCACGACGCGAGGGAAATCTTCGAAATTGATAACTCCAACATGATAACTTTCTGGATCAGCGTCATAGGTAATTCCAGAGCTTTTGCCAGTTTCTCGGGCCAAGGCTACGGCTTGAGATAATACCGCATCATTATCAGGCTCTTTAAAAGCGAGAGACAATAGCAGATTATTATTTAAAGCTGAAAGTCCGATTTCTTGGGAAATGGCGGGACTGCGTTTGTTCAGTGTTGATATTGAGTTTCCCGTAAACTGATGGGCAGAAGCATCAATCAAAACTGGAGCAATTAAATTTAAATAATCTGCCCCTACATTTTCTTGCACAAGACCGTTTAAATCATTCCGTAAATCATTGCCAACAGTCACTCCCAAATAAACAATGGGAATAAGCAAAACGGCCACAATCCATGCCAGTCTATAGCCGGCTGTGCGAGCGTTGATAATTTTGACCATGATATACTTCCCTGTATTTCGCGCCACTGCCAGACCCACCCACAAAGTTCACATGACACCGCTGTCATTTGTCCCCTTTGCTCCCTCCCCAGGAAAATCACTGGCATTCAATCCCCATTGATGGCAAATATATGGTAAATAAGTTACTAACAAAGTTGCGATGAATGCCAATACAAAGCAAGAAATACAGCTATTCTGGCGGCTGCCAATGTGGCGCACTGCGTTAAGGTTTCGATGGCCCTTTAGGCGCAACCGATATTTGCCATTGCCGCATGTGCCAAAAGGCATTCGGTTCATTTGGAGCGGTATTGCTCCGTATTCCATTAGTGCATTTTGCTTGGACAAGAGGCACAGCCTCGGTGTTCAAATCTTCGAGCATTGTTGATCGCGGCTTCTGCAAAAAATGTGGCACGCCGATTTATATGTTTGAACAAGGCGATGATTTTATTGACCTTGCGGCTGGCACAATGGACAATCCGAACGAGATTGAAAAACTTGAAAGCCAGATCGGCATTGAAAGTCGCCTGCATTGGTTTTCGCGTATGCATCAATTACCGGAGCAATCGCCCGAAGAAAACGGGCAAACAGAGGAAATGAGTAAGCTCAAATCTCTGCAACACCCTGATTGCGACACAGAGGTTTGGCCGCCTAAATCCCGTTAGCCTAATGCCGCCTTAACGGCAGCAAGTGCCGCATCAGCATTTGCACCGTCTGGCCCACCCGCTTGCGCCATGTCCGGCCGGCCCCCGCCGCCTTTACCACCCATGGCAATAGAACCCGCTTTGACCAATTCCACGGCATTAAATCGTTTAGTCAAATCATCGGTCACGGCCACAACCACTGCACCTTTGCCATCATCCGAAATTGCAACAAGGGTAACGATCCCCGAACCGAGTGACTTCTTGCCATCATCAGCCAGAGCCTTCAAATCCTGCGGCGCAACGCCTTTCAAAACCCGGCCTAAAAATTTAATGCCGTTCACTTCGGTCACATCCCCGCCACCAGAAGCGGAACCACCACCCATAGCCAAAGCTTTGCGCGCCTCGGTAAGTTCGCGCTCCATCTTGCGGCGCTCTTCCATTAATATTTCGACCCGTGATACCAATTCATGCGATGCCACTTTCAAAATACCCGCAGCAGCATGCACGCGCTGATCTTGCTGAACCAAATAATTGCGCGCCGCATCACCAGCCAACGCTTCCATGCGGCGCACCCCTGCTGATGATCCGCTTTCAGCAATAATCTTTACAAGTCCAATATCGCCCGTGCGTGCCACATGCGTTCCGCCGCAGAGTTCCAGCGAATAGATTGGTCGGTTATGATCAGAACCGTTGCGGCCCATGGAAACCACACGAACCTCATCGCCATATTTTTCGCCAAACAATGCCATGGCACCTTCGGCAATTGCAGCATCAACAGACATCAGGCGCGTACTCACGGCATCGTTTTGCATGATGATCGCATTTGCAATTTCTTCAGCCTGCGAAAGCTCTTCGTGCGACATGCCCTTAGTATGCGAAAAGTCAAAGCGTAAACGGCCGGGTTCAACAAGCGAACCTTTCTGTGCTACGTGCGAACCAAGAACCCGGCGCAGCGCTTCATGCAACAAATGCGTTGCCGAGTGATGCATACGGTTTCCACCACGGCGCACGTGATCGACGATCAATTCCACTGCAACGCCGGGCTTAAATGAACCTATTTCAACTTGCCCTACATGCACGAACAAATCACCCAATCGCTTTTGTGTTTCGGTCACTTTGAACATTGCACCATCGGCGGATTTGATGATGCCGTGATCACCCGTTTGCCCGCCAGACTCTGCATAGAATGGCGTTTGATTGACGATGATCGCGCCCGTCATACCGAATTTAAGCTCAGCAACGTCTTTGCCTTCGCTGGTCAAGGCCAACACTTCGCCTTCGGCTATTTCAGTCTCATAACCTAAAAATTCAGTTCCACCGACGCGTTCACGTATTTCAAACCAAACTGTCTCAGTTTTGGCTTCTCCCGTACCTTTCCAGGCAGCTCGCGCGTCGGCTTTTTGCTTAGACATGGCCAAACCGAAAGCCGAAGTATCAACCGTAATTTCGCGTGAGCGCAGAGCATCTTGCGTTAGATCAAGCGGGAAGCCATAAGTGTCGTAGAGTTTAAAGGCCGTATCTCCAGAGAATATTGCGCCCTTCCCCAAGCCTGCAGATTCCTCGTCCAATAACTTAAGACCACGCTGTAAGGTATTGCGAAATCTAGATTCTTCTAGCTTTAGAGTTTCTTCAATCATCGGCTGAGCCCGCGCAAGCTCTGGGTAAGCTGCACCCATTTCGCGCACCAATGCCGGCACTAATTTGAACATCAATGGATCACGGCAACCCAGCAATTCTGCATGGCGCATGGCGCGCCGCATGATACGGCGTAAAACATAACCACGGCCTTCGTTCGAAGGCAAAACACCGTCCGCAATAAGGAAGGCTGAAGCACGCAAATGATCCGCAATAACACGGTTTGATGCCTTGGTTTTGTCACTCGGCGCAACGCCTGTATTTTCGACAATGTTGCTGATCAATGCACGGAATAAATCGGTTTCATAATTATCATGCGTGCCCTGAAGAACAGCGGAAATACGCTCTAGGCCCATGCCTGTATCAATTGATGGCTTTGGCAGCGCAACGCGAACATCTTTGCTTTGCTGTTCGAACTGCATAAAAACCAAGTTCCAAATTTCAATAAATCGGTCACCATCTTGGTTGGCCGATCCAGGAGGCCCACCTGGAATTTTGTCACCATGATCAAAGAAAATTTCAGAACAAGGCCCGCAAGGCCCAGTATCACCCATTGACCAAAAATTATCTGCAGTTGGAATACGGATGATGCGGCTGTCAGGCAGACCTGCAATTTTTTTCCATAAAGCATGTGCCTCATCGTCTTCGTGATAGACGGTGACTGTCAGCTTATCTTTCGGAAGGCCATATTCCTTGGTAATCAGAGACCACGCCCACTCAATCGCATCAGGCTTGAAATAGTCGCCAAAAGAAAAATTGCCCAACATCTCAAAGAAGGTGTGGTGACGTGCTGTATAGCCCACATTATCTAAGTCATTATGCTTGCCGCCAGCACGCACACATTTTTGCGCCGTCGTAGCACGGGTGTAGGAGCGTCTTTCAGCGCCGGTGAATACGTTCTTGAATTGCACCATGCCTGAATTAGCAAACATCAAAGTCGGGTCGTTGCGCGGCACGAGCGAGGAGGATGACACAACTTCATGACCCTGCTTTTTGAAATAATCCAAAAATGTTGAACGAATTTGCGCCAAGCCCGTCATGTCTTAATCCAATTTATTAGGGAAATTCCCGTGATTGATTTTGGGTGCTGTTTAAGGTGTTGAGTGGGAACTGTCCAGATTTTCGTGGGGTTGCAGCGTCAACCCGAACAAAAAAGTCCCCGGGGGCGAACCGGGGACTTGGGGATGCGAGGCTTAAGTTGTGGGGCAAACCTCGCTACTATCCAGCTCAACAAGAGCCGAAACTGGGGGATACAAACACACTAACCAAATTACGGAAGTAGCTTCAAAAAAGATCACTCATCATCATCGTTCTTGGCTGATCCATCTGTAATTTTTGCAGCAATTAAGCCTGAGTTCGCCCTAATCTGCGCTTCTATTTTATTGGCCATTTCCGGGTTATTTTTCAGAAACACCTTAGCATTATCGCGGCCTTGGCCAATGCGTTCACCACTGTATGAATACCACGAGCCTGATTTTTCAACCACGCCAGCGGTCACACCCAGATCGACCAACTCGCCAACCTTAGAAATGCCTTCACCATACATAATGTCAAATTCTACCATCTTGAAAGGTGCGGCAACCTTGTTCTTAACAACTTTCACACGGGTCTGATTGCCCACCACCTCTTCGCGGTCTTTGATCGCGCCAATGCGGCGGATATCCAGACGAACCGAAGCGTAAAACTTAAGCGCATTACCACCCGTCGTGGTTTCAGGGCTGCCAAACATCACACCAATCTTCATACGAATTTGGTTTATGAAAATCACCATTGTATTCGACTTTGAGATCGAACCCGTCAGCTTGCGCAAAGCCTGGCTCATCAAGCGCGCTTGCAGACCCGGCAAACTATCGCCCATTTCACCCTCAAGTTCGGCCTTGGGTGTCAAAGCCGCAACTGAGTCAATCACCAGAATTCCAACAGCACCCGAACGCACCAGCGTATCGGCAATTTCCAAAGCCTGCTCGCCTGTATCAGGCTGCGAAATCAAAAGATCACTGACATTCACGCCCAATTTGCGCGCATAGGTGGGGTCTAAAGCATGTTCAGCATCGATAAAGGCGCAAATTCCACCGAGCTTTTGGCATTCCGCAATGGTTTGCAGCGCCAAAGTAGTCTTGCCCGATGATTCAGGCCCATAAATTTCAACAACGCGGCCTTTAGGCAAGCCGCCAATTCCCAAAGCAATATCCAAACCCAAAGATCCCGTGGAAATCGATTCCACTTCAACCACTTGGTTGGCGCCCAATTTCATAATTGAGCCTTTGCCAAAAGCCCGTTCAATCTGGCTTAAAGCGGCTTCCAGTGCCTTGGTTTTATCCATCGAAGAATCAACAACCTTTAAATTGGCTTGCCCCATTGCAGTAACTCCTTCTATCTCATTTGCTTTGCCCAGATGCAAACACCAACCGGATGTTCCATCCATGTTTCTTTTATGTTCTATTTTTGTTTCAATTGCAAGGGGATTTTATAAATGAGAAAATTCCGATTTAATTCAAAACGTTGCAATTTTAGAACCTACCTTTACGCAAAAAAAATCACTCTCATGTACTTGAACCCCCCAATAAATACACTGCTCGACTCAACGCTAGCGGCAGGTTTACTATATTCCAGAATTAAAAAAAGTAAGGCCGGGTGTGCGCGGTGGGGGCTATTCAAGGTTTAAAAGCCGCCTGTTCTGGGGGCAGAGCTATCGCATATGAAATATCCAACGTTCTTTGAGTAGCTTAATGACAATTCGGCCCCTCAATGCCCGTCATTCCAAACCCGCGCATTGCCG
>JAYVPZ010000500.1:0-3319 GCA_043757105.1 Aestuariivirga sp.
ATTCAATATGTAATTTTCCTTAATACGCTTATTTATAATTTGTGTTGGCCTTAAATCATGCTGCGCCGAACTCAATGTTACTAATCGATGGCATCCTATTACATTCAAATTCGATGAAAAAAGACAATTTTTATTTGAACATGTAAAGAACATTGTAAAAACTCAGCCGAAATTGCCATGTTAGTTTGAGTACGCTTAAGCGTCTCTGTGCGGCTGGATGACTTATGCACAAGCATAATCATGTACAGTAAATTATTTTGCATTTTTCCTTGAATTTTGTTTTCTCTAGCGGTATCAAGGGTTCATCAAATAAAGAATCGCAAAGGATAGTCTGATGAGCGACACGCCCGAGAACGTAAAAGACGCCGCACAACTAACTATGGAAATATTGAAAATTGCTGAGAGCTACTCAAACGAATTACTCAAGAGAAGTTTTCAAGCAGTTCTTACATTGCGTGGCGATACAATGGCGCTTGCTGAACCTAACAAACCAAACGTTGCAAGCAACTCCAATCAAGGCGGAGATGCTGGAGAATTTTCGGATACAAAAATTGGCCCGAAAGCTCTGAAATGGGTTCAGAGGAACGGAATTACAAGAGAACAGCTTGATGAAGTCTTTCACTTAGTTGGTGACACAATAGACGTCACGGCGAGCGAAATACCCGGCAACGGGAAGAAGGAAATGACGGCTAATTGCTATTTGTTAATGGGTGCACGTGGCCTTTTACAATTTGACGAACCAAAACTGAATGAAAGTGATACATTGGAACTATGCAAACGGCTCACCGCTTACGACAAGAACAACCACACTACATTTCGGAAGCAGGTCGGCAACAAAGTCACAGGCTCTAAGCCGGATTTCTTGTTGACGGGTCCGGGTGAAAAGGCAGCGGCAGAACTCATAAAACAAATGGCAGGGACTTTGGGCTGATGGAAAAAATCAACGCGCAAGACTGTAGGACCGAGTTTAGATTGAAGCTGGGCTCAGCGGAAATCGAGTTTATTGGGGACGCAGAATTTTTAAAAAATGAAATTATGCCCGCAGTAAGCCGGATAGTTTCTGTTGTCGAAGCAACTCCAATTCAGCTCAGCTTACCGGAGAGCGAAAAATCATATTCACAAAAGGGTATTGTCGAAGACCAAACGAATTTCAAACCTCTTGCGACAAACGCAGGTTCACTCGCTTCTCACATTAAGAAGCACAATGCAGATAAAAACCAACGAAAAAGATTTCTGGTGACAGCTGATTGGATCAGGCTGCGAGGAAAACCAGATTTGACGACCGCTAGCGTAGCTAATGCACTGCAGGAAAATCAACAAGCAAAGCTTACTAATCCAGCCGATTGTCTAAACAAAAATGCCTCAAAGGGATACTGTGAGAAAACACCAGATGGCTTTTTTATCACACCCGAAGGTCTCGAATTTTTGGGTTTAGATCGATGAACCTAGATCAAGTATTGTGCGCAATACCTGACGGACTCCGAACACCTCTATTAAAAGAACATCGGCTCATTGTTCAAAACTATTTCGAGCACCGTTGGGGGCCGTCTGAACTCAGTGGCGGCAAGTTTTGCGAGATAGTTTACAATATACTGGATGGCCATGCTAAATCGTCGTATGCGTTTTCCCCAAGCAAGCCACAAGATTTTGTTTCTGCATGCCGAAATTTGGAGAGGAATGCCCATGTGCCGAGAAGTTTTCAAATACTAATACCTAGACTCCTGCCTGCGCTTTTTGAAGTTCGCAACAATCGCGGAGTCGGGCATGCTGGCGGCGATGTAGATTCTAACCACATGGATGCGACTTTTGTTGTCAGTAGTGCTGACTGGGTTATGGCTGAACTTTTCAGATATTATCATAATGTCTCTACTCAGAAAGCGCAGTCGCTAGTGGACAAACTCGTTGAGCGTCGAATACCCCTAGTATGGGAAGGTGCAGATATGCGCCGGATTCTCGATCCAAAAATGAAGTTGCCTGATCAAATTGTTGTATTGCTTGCAACTTCGTCGAGTCAGCAGAAAGTTGCAGAACTGCTGAAGTGGACAGGTTATGCAAACAAACAATATTTCATCAAACTTTTACGTAAGCTTCACGGAAAATTTCGATATCTGGAGCTTTCTACTGATGAAACTAGTGTGGAGATTCTGCCGCCTGGCTCAGCCGAAGCAGCGAGAATCGTCCAAAAATATGCGTCGTAGGCGGGGCTCCCGCCTTCGCTGGAATGACGGGTTTGGGGTGGTGCGCAGGCCTCAAGCCGCTCGCTTGAACCTCTGCACTTTAATCGCCTTGGCGCCTTTGCGGGCTTTGGCGATGTCGAATTGAAGTTGCATCTTCAACATCAGCTCCATCGAAACGCCAAAGGCCTTTTCAAAGCGCAGGGCCATTTCGGGCGAGAGGCTGGCGCGGCCGTTCAGCACGGCGCTGAGGGCTGGTCGCCCCACGCCAAGAATTTCCGCTGCGCGTGCCACTGTGAGGCCCGCTTCGGCCAGCACATCTTCCTTCAACACTTCGCCGGGGTGGACAGGATCAAACATAAGCAACTCCTTCATTCTCAATGATAGTCAACAAGATCAAGCTCGCTGGCTGTGCCATCTTGCCATTTGAATATTAACCGCCAATTGCCACTGACCGACAAGCTCCAATAGCCAGCCATATCACCTTTCAGCGGATGCAAACGCCAGCCAGAAAAACTTTCCAGCGGTTTCAAATCATCCGCAGCATGCAAAACTGAAAGCATGCGTTTAATACGGCTGAGCAACTCTGGCGGAAGGCCCTTGCCGTCGCCCGTTTCAACCAATCGTCGCAATGCTTTGTGTCGCACGATGCCAATCATGAAACTGTGTAGCGCGACACGCGACAATTGTCAAGCGGCGGGACTCACGGCAAGAGACCCTCATCCGCCTGTTGGCACCTTCTCCCATCCGCCTACGCTAAAGCTACGGCGTGACGGGAGAAGGCAATTAACGTCTTCTCCTGCGATAGCGGGAGAAGAAAGGGGCCGTCGAGCGAAGTGAGATGGGATAGATGAGGGCTTGTTTGCAATAGGTAAGTTTTCCCCTCACCTCCCCCATTGCTTTGCAATGGGTCCCCTTCCTCTCCCGCTGGGATTACGGTGACAGATTACGGTGACAGTGCTGGACTGCACCCCCTAATTGAGACACGATAATTTCTGTGACAGGGTATCTGAGAGGATGCTTTATGACACAGAAGATGATGATAAAAACTTACCCCACGGCGTTTAAGGTTGCAGCCATTCGCAGGATTGAGGCTGGTGAGGCGGTGCTTCATGTGGCGCACGATCTTGGGGTTTCGCGCAAGC
>JAYVPZ010000501.1:0-3296 GCA_043757105.1 Aestuariivirga sp.
ACCAAACTGGCATCAATCAAACTCAATATTTTGAGAATGGCTTCGGTCTCGTCCAAATCCATCACATGGCTGAAATATTCCCAAAGCTTGCGCAAAAAAGAAATCGCATACAGGCCAAGTGCTCCAGTTAGGCCAAGATAAAAAACAACCAAGAGCCAGCGCGATGCAAGGATTACATATTCAACGGAGTGTTCAAGTTTTTTCATGGGTGCTGTGCCGACTCATCATTACGGGTTTTCCAGAGTGAATATAAAACACCCCCTGCCAAAACCGCAACAGTTACGAACAGCGAAAATGCAGTATCAATTTTAACACCCAAAGGAACCAAGAAAATCTTCATGCCCACAAGCGTGAGGATAATGGCGAGCGAAGTTTGTAAATATTTGAAGCGATGAATGGCTGCGGCCAGCGCAAAATAAAGCGACCGCAGTCCTAAAATTGCAAAGATATTGGATGTGTAAACTATAAACGGGTCTTGCGTAACCGCAAACACAGCAGGAACGGAGTCTACGGCAAAAACCAAATCTATGATTTCAACTAAGATCAAAGCCACCAGCAATGGTGTGAGGTAAGTCCTTAATTTCCCCGTCGCCGGATCAGTTTTCTGAACTGTAAATTTCTCGCCATTCAACTCTTCGCTGATTGGAAAGCGCTTGCGCAGCCACTTCAACGCAAAATTATTTTCCATGTCCGGCGCATGATCTTGCTTGCGGAACATGTTAAGCCCGGTGAAAACCAAAAATGCGCCAAACAAATAAAGTATCCAAGAGAACGATGTCACCAGTGCTGCGCCCACACCAATCAACACGGCGCGGAACACGATCACACCCAAAATACCCCAGAACAAAACCCGGTGCTGGTACATGCGCGGAATGGCGAGGAATGTGAAAATGGTAGCGATGACAAACACATTGTCCATCGCCAAGGATTGTTCGATCAAATAGCCTGTATAAAATTCAAGTCCGCTCTGCGCACCTCTGGCCCACCATACCCAGCCGCCAAATGCAGCAGCGATAGCCACGTAAAAGGCATATAGCTTGAAACTTTCTGCGGCGGCTATCTCTCCCGTCTTTTTGTGCAACACACCAAGGTCAAACACCAGCAGCGCCACAACCACAGCCACAAAGGCCAACCAAAAATAGAGTGGGGTTCCAAGAAATTGACTTGTGGTAACTGCTTCGATGAGTGCCATGTGCGGGCCCTTTGGTTTGATGTTGCTCAAATCAGCTCCGACATCGCGCAACACAAACAGTGTTACGCCAGAGGGGCCCGGCGCTGACCCCTCCTAAATAGTGGACAAAATGTAATGTTCAAGGGGCGGCATCAAGATTTTTTGAAATTTCGACAAGTCTGGGCTAAACAGTCTGAAAACAGCGGAAATACCATGTCCAGACCCACCCCCATCACCTGCATCGCCAAATCCAACGACCGCCTCGGTGAAGGATGCATGTGGGATGATAAGGAACATGTGCTGTGGTGGCTCGATATTGCGCAGCCATCACGGATTCACAAACTCGATCCCGCAACAGGCGCACATCGTAGTTGGTTGTTCAATGTGATCCTCACAGCAATGGCCTTGAAGCCTGACGGAACTTTGTTGGTCGGCGGCGAACATGGGCTCTATCATTTCAATCCAGCCACAGGAGCACTTACAGAATTTAGCCAGCCTGAATATATCGAAGGCAATCGCGGCAATGATGGTGCGGCCGATGCAGCAGGCCGCTTCTGGTTTGGCTCGATGCAACAAAACATCGGGCCAAAAGGCGAAGACCTCTACATCACCAGAAATTCCGGCGTGCTCTACCGCATTGAGAAAGATGGAACGTCAACAAAGATGCTTGATGAAGTCGGTGTTTCAAACGGCCCCTGTTGGTCACCAGACAATAAGGTCTTCTACTTCTCAGATTCCCGTTCTCAAATTATTTGGGCATTTGATTTTGATTTGGACTCGGGCGATATTTCTAACAAACGCGTCCACAACGACACCAAGGACCACGGCTATCCCGATGGGGCTATGGTCGATTCCGAAGGCTTTCTCTGGAGTGCTCGTTGGGATGGATCATGTGTTCTGCGGATCGACCCAAATGGCCGAATTGACCGCGTTGTCGAGATGCCAGCAACAAGGCCAACTTGCGTGTGCTTTGGTGGAACAAACCTCGATACCATATATGTTACATCTTCAAACGCCCATGTAGGCGGCGTGGTTATGAATCAATATCCACTTCAGGGCGGTGTTTTCTGTTTTGATCCTCACGTAAAAGGTTTTGCCAAACATCGTTTCGGCAGCTAATTGTATGACAAATCATGGGAGTGGCCTAAAATGAACCTCATTCAATTTGTCGATGTCAAAAATAAACGCGCCGTTGGCCTCGTCAGCGGTGGCAAAATCATAAAGCTGAAAAGCGTTGACCGGATGACGTCACTTGCAAGCCGCGCCCTGAAAGATGGCAAGTCCCTCAATGCCACCGCCAAAACATTGGCAACAACGACGATGGAAGATTACACAGCAGCGCTGAAAGAAATGCGTGTGCTGCCGCCGCTCACCCATGATGATGCGGCACATTGCATCATAACCGGAACTGGCCTCACCCATCTGGGGTCAGCATCTGCGCGTGACTCGATGCACCAAAAACTCGGTGGCGGCGAAGCAGCGCTCACTGACTCGCTCAAGATGTTTAAAGCAGGCCTCGAAGGTGGCAAGCCCGCCAAAGGCCAAGCAGGTGTGCAGCCTGAATGGTTTTATAAAGGCGATGGCCGCTGGCTGGTGCCGCCCGGCGCGGCACTGCCCCAACCCTCATTTGCCTTGGATGGCGGCGAAGAGCCAGAACTTGCTGGCCTCTATATGATTGATACAAAGGGCCGCCCCGTGCGGCTTGGTTTTGCAATCGGCAATGAATATTCTGATCACATCACCGAACGCCAAAATTATTTATTGCTCGCCCATTCAAAATTACGCCATTGCTCCATTGGCCCTGAAATGATGTCAGGCGCAATTCCCGCCAGCATCGAAGGCACGAGTAAAATTCTCCGCAAAGGTCAAGTGATCTGGCAAAAGCCGTTTCTGACGGGCGAAGTCAACATGTCGCACACGATTGCCAATCTCGAATATCATCATTTTAAATATGACAGCTTCCGCGTGCCGGGCGATGTGCATATTCATTTCTTTGGCACAGCCACACTCAGCATTGTTGATGGTTTCCAAACGCAGGATGGTGACGTGTTTGAAATTGAAGCCAAGCCTTTTGGTGCTGCCCTGCGCAATCCGCTCAAAGCCATGAAACAAACCTTCAGACCAA
>JAYVPZ010000502.1:0-3289 GCA_043757105.1 Aestuariivirga sp.
TCCCGCCTGCGCGGGAATGACGATTGGAGGCGTGTCCTTGGATTCACTTGAGCGCCCGACGCTTTACGCTGGCTTCCTAATCTTATAAATCCCAACATCAACCAAGCCTTCGGCAAATCCCGCCTCGCAATAACACAGATAAAGCGTCCATAATTTGCGAAAGCGTTCATCAAAACCCAGAGGCATGATCTTGGGCCAAGCCGCTTCAAAACGCACCCGCCATTGCCGCAAGGTTTCAGCATAGCTCAAACCAAAGCTCTCAATTTTCTCCAGCAGCAAACCTGCCTTTTCAGTTTGCTCGCGCATAATATCTTTGGTGAGCAGCATGCCGCCCGGAAATACATAGCGCTGAATGAAATCCACACCATTGCGGTAAGAGTCGTAGTTACTTTCCAACAGTGTGATGCCCTGAATGGCTGCCGCTCCACCAGGTTTCAGGCGGTTGAAAACCGTCTTAAAGTAAGTTGGCCAATGTGGCTCGCCCACAGCTTCAATCATCTCAATAGAGGCAATCGAGTCATACAAGCCTTTGGTGTCCCGGTAATCTTCAAAATGCATTTTGGCTTTGTCGTCCAGTTTTGCATGGACCAACCGCTGATTGGCAAAGGCCAGTTGCTCTTGAGACAGCGTGATGCCGTGCACTTCTGCACCGCGCCTTGCTGCTTCCTCGGCAAAGCCACCCCAGCCACAGCCAATTTCCAAAACCTTTGAACCTGGCTTTACTTCGGCCAAATCCAGCACATGCGCATATTTCAATTTTTGGGCGGCCTCAAGGCTGTTGACCTTGCCATCAAAAATGGCTGATGAGTAAGTCATCGTGTCATCCAGCCAAAGTTTATAAAACGCGTTGCCCAGATCATAATGCGCAGCAATATTGTCTTTAGAACCATCCTTGTTGTTGTCGCGCTTGCGATGCCAAAACTTATCAAAGAAACTGGCGTTAAAAATGCCCTTGCCCGCGCCATCCAAACCTTGGCGGTTTTGCAAATAGAAACGAAAAAATGCCGTGGGATCACGACTCTCAACGTCACCTGCCATATAACGTTCAAAAAACCCAAGCTGTGCACGCCTTATGCCCGCCCACACGACGCTGAAATTACGCAAGCGCAAATCAGCTTTCTCGCCCGGGTTTTGTCCGCCGAGCACAATCATTTGACCGGAAGGCAGAGTCAGCTCCAAAGAGCCTTTAAATTCTGAAGGCAAAAGCCGCTTGGCTGCTGCCACTATAAGCTTTCCTAAAACGCCATCATTCATGTTGAGTTCTCCGCCAAGTCTTTTCTTTGAACATTGCGGCGATTTAACAAAACTTTCAAGGTCGCAATATGACACTCAGAAAGCGACATAAGTTAGTTCAATTCACCTCTCGATCACGGAAATAGAATTTGACGGACACGCCATCCCGTGCGACCATGTTGTGTAATCTTGCTTTAACAGCAGGCGATAACAAAAAAAAGAATAGCGGGTGGCGGAAGAAACAGACGAGAGATGCGGCACAGAGCTCGCCAGCATTTTTTATGGCCTTCTAACCCCCAAACCAGTTTAACGTTAAATATCTACCGAGGAGAAAACCAATGACCGAATTTGATATGAAACTTGCAATGGCCAAAAAAGCCGTGGGTTTGGGCAAATTGTCCCGCCGCGATTTTATGGCATTCACAATGGCCTCAGGCATGACGCTGGCTGCATCGCAAATGATGTTTGCTCAAGCTGCCCGCGCCGAAGCCAAAAAGGGCGGAAATTTTAAAGCGGGTATTGGCCATGGCCAAACCACCGACTCGCTAGATCCTGCTACTTGGCAAAATGGCTTTACATTTGCTTTTGGTAAATCGACATTCGGTGCACCATTGGTGCAGGTTGATGCCAAGAATACAGCGCAGCCTCATGTGGCTGAAAGCTTTGAACCATCAAACAATGCGCAAAAGTGGGTTTTCAAAATCCGCAAGGGCATCACATTCCATGATGGTCGTTCGCTGAGTGCTGATGATGTTGTTAATACCATCAACTATCACATCGGCAAAGATTCCAAATCCCCGGCAAAATCTGTTTTGTCTTCGATCACATCGATCAAGGCTGATGGTGCTGACACAGTTGTATTTGAACTCACAGGCGGTAATGCCGACTTCCCGTTCTTGTTGTCTGATTACCATCTTGGCATTTATCCTTCTAAGGATGGCAAGATTGACTTTGCAGCTGGCATCGGTGCTGGTCCATATGTTCTTAAGAACTTTGAGCCAGGTATCAAAATGCAAGCTGAACGCAACCCTAACTATTTCGGTAAGACAAATTTCGACTCAATTGAAATGCTGTCAATCGTAGACGTTGCTGCCCGTACCAATGCTTATCTTGCTGGCGAAGTTGATTTCATTGACCGCGCCGACTTGAAAACCATTGATATGTTGAAAGCTGCTCCAAACACTGAGCTTTATAACGTATCAGGCTTTGCTCATTACACAGCACCTATGATGGTTGACCGTAAACCATTTGACAGTCTTGAAGTTCGTCAAGCACTGAAATATGCCATCAACCGTCAAGAACTCGTAGACAAGATCCTGTTCGGCTATGGTTCACCTGGCAATGACAACCCGATCTCTGGCGCAATGAAATATGCCGTAAACCCTGCTCCGGTTTACACATATGATCCAGATAAGGCTGCTGCTCTCTGGAAAAAAGCTGGCATGGAAGGCAAGTCTGTTGATTTGTCTGCTTCTGATGCTGCATTTGCAGGCGGTGTGGACGCTGCTCTTCTTATGGCTGAACAAGCTAAGAAGGCCGGCATCAACATCAATGTCATCAAAGAACCAAACGATTCGTACTGGGATAACGTTTGGCTCAAGAAGGATTGGTGCTTGTGCTATTGGGGCGGTCGCCCTGTGGCTGACATGCTTCTTTCAATCTCGCTTGCTGCTGATGCTGCATGGAATGATACACATTGGAAGAGCCCACGTTTTAACGAGCTGTTGCTCGCTGCGCGTGCTGAAACCGATGATACCAAACGCGCGGCACAATATGCAGAAGCACAACAGTTGGTGCATGATGATGGCGGCCAAGTTGTTCTCATGTACAACAACTTCGTTGGCGCATTGAGCACTGGCGTAGGCCATGACACATTTAACACCGACTTCGATCATGACGGCGGTTATATGTATGAGCGTTGGTGGAAAGCATAAGCTTTTCATTTTTAAATTTGAAAAGAACCCCGTCAGAAATGGCGGGGTTTTTTAATGTTGCTTTCTACATTTTCAAATTCGGGTCTTTATTCAATCTACGGATTCGTCATTCCAATTTCAAA
>JAYVPZ010000503.1:0-12929 GCA_043757105.1 Aestuariivirga sp.
ATCCGCCGTAGCCTTCGGCGAAGGCGCGATGGGATAGGTGAGGGCCTGCGATTTTTGAAAGAACCCTCATCTATCCCATCTCACTGCGTTCGATGGGCCCCTTTCTTCTCCCGCAAGCGGCAGAAGACGATATCACTTCCCGCCGCCGCCTGTGTGTTCGCCTTCTCGCGTTAAATAATATGCACATAGAATTGGAATAAACGTCACAGCAATTACGATGATGGCCACCACATTGGTCACAGGGCGTTGGCGTGGGCGGATTAGTTCTTGCAGCATCCAGATTGGCAACGTGGTTTGTTGTCCGGCCGTGAATGTTGTGACGATCACTTCATCGAAAGATAACGCAAAAGCCAACATGCCGCCTGCCAATAGGGCGGAAGCGATTTGCGGCAACACGACATGACGGAAAGTTTGAAAGCCGTCCGCGCCCAAATCCATTGATGCTTCCACCATGTTGCTATTGATGCGGCGAAAACGCGCCAGCACATTATTATAAACCACCACAATGCAAAACGTGGCGTGGCCCAAAACAATTGTCCACGTTGAGAAAGGTAGGTTCATGATGTCGAAAGCTGATCGCAGTGAGATGCCTGTAATAATACCGGGCAGGGCGATGGGCAGGATGAACAAAAGCGAAAGCGAGTCCTTACCATAGAATTTAGCGCGAGAGAGTGCGGCAGCGGCGAGCGTTCCGAAGATCAACGCCAAAACCGTAGCGATTGCAGCGACTTTGATTGAAAGATAAAGCGGCCCCCAAATATCGGGCCGATCAAACCACGCCGCCCCAAACCATTTTGTGGTGAAGCCCGGCGGTGGGAATTGGAATGATTTTTCTTCTGTGGTGAATGCATAAAGGAAGATCAACAACAGCGGTAAATGCAAGAACAACAAACCTGCCGCCGCGCCAATCTTCAATCCCCATCCAGCTTCAGAGCGCATCGAATGCTCCTGCGCGTTTGGCCAACGCCAGATAAACGCCCATGATCAACATCGGCACCACAGTGAACGCGGCAGCCAGCGGAACATCGCCTGCCGTCCCTTGCAATGTATAAACCGCTTGGCCGATAAAGGGTCTGGAATTGCCGACGATTTGCGGGATGATGTAATCGCCCAGCGTGAGCGAGAATGTGAAAATTGATCCAGCAATCACACCGGGTAAAGCCAGTGGCAAAATCACTGTTCTAAATGTTTGACGTGGCGTTGCGCCGAGATCAGCCGAAGCTTCGATAAAGTTTTTAGGCACGCGTTCGAGTGAGGCCTGTAACGGCAAGATCATGTAAGGAAGCCAAATATAAAGGAATACGAGAAAGGTTCCGATATAGCTGAATGACAGCGACGAACCGCCGATAACTGGTGTCGCTAACAAGCTCTCTAACGCCCAGCCAAGCCCTAATCCATTTGCCGCCCAAGTGATGATGCCCTCTTTGGCGAGGATCAATTTCCATGCATAAACTTTTACCAGATAGCTCGACCACAGCGGCATCATGACGGCGAGATAGAACAGCGCTTTGGTTTTACCTCGCGCAAAACGTGCGGCATAGTAAGCGATTGGAAACGCGATGACGGCGGAAGCGATGGTAACGACTGCGGCCATGGCCACGGTGCGGCCAATGGTTTGCAAGTTTGAGGTTTCGAAAAGTTGGCTATACGTTGAAAGCGTAAACTCATGGATGACGATGCCGGAGAAATCATCGAGGTGATAAAAACTTTGTAATAACAGCGCGAACAAGGAACCGATATAAACAATGCCGATCCAAGCCAGAGGCGGCGCTAACAGCATGAGTGTGAGTACGCCGGGTCGTTTGTAAAACAAATCAGAAAGGGCTCGCATCAAGCCCTTTCCATTTCGACGATTGCATCTCTCGCCCAAATAAAGCGAACGATTTGTCCTTCGGCCAGAACCTTTGAAGTTGCGGGCAGGGCGGCGGAAAGGCGCGTGCCTTTGGCGTCAATAACCACGCGGGTAACTGCCCCTTGATAATGAATCGCAGTGATGCGGCCTTCGGCGTTGAACTGGTTGGAAACGACTTTCTGGTCGCCTGTGAGAATGTTTATTTTTTCAGGACGCAGGCTGACCCAAGCTTCAGGTCCACCATGGGCTTTCGAAAATTCCGGTGACATGACATTTGATGAACCCACAAAATCAGCCACGAAGCGCGAACGGGGGCGCTCATAAATTTCAGTCGGTGGTCCCGCTTGAACAATTTTACCTTCATTGAAAATTGCCACACGGTCTGCCATCGAAAGTGCCTCGCCCTGATCATGTGTAACGAACACGAATGTGATGCCCAGTTGGCGCTGCAGATGTTTCAGTTCTTCCTGCATCTGTTCGCGCAGTTTTAAGTCAAGCGCGCCCAGTGGCTCATCCAGCAGCAGAACTTTCGGTTCATTAACCAGCGCACGAGCCAAGGCCACACGTTGGCGCTGGCCGCCAGAAAGTTGAGCGGGGCGACGGTCACCGTAACCGCTTAGCTTGACCATATCGAGTGCTTGCTTGGCAGCCACTTCGCGGTCAGCACGGGCCACACCTTTGATCATCAGACCATAAGCCACATTCTCACCCACTGTCATGTGTGGGAATAGCGCATAGTCTTGAAACACGGTGTTCACGTTGCGCTTGTAAGGTGGCAATCCTGTTGCATCTTCACCGAAGATCGAGATGGTGCCGGATGTTGGTTGTTCGAAGCCTGCGATCAAACGCAAACATGTAGTTTTGCCAGAACCTGATGGCCCAAGCATGGCAAAAAATTCACCTTCAGCAATGTCGATTGTAACATCGTCAACCGCGCGGGTTTGGCCGAAATGGCGGGTGACGTTTTGGAATGAGACGGCGTGGGTCATTTGTTATTCTCTTTATCCGTCACCCCCGCGAAGGCGGGGGCACCGCTTGAAACCATAATACGATTTGAAGAAAAGCGGGGTCCCAGCCTTCGCGGGGATGACGGTTGTTTGAGAGCGTTTCTTACTTCCCCTGCACGGCCAAGTAATCCTTAGCCCATTGCGAGTATGAAACGCATGTGCCTTCGGCTTCACATTTGCCAGTCGGCGTGCGCCAGAACCAGATTTTATCGAAGTTAGCCATGCCGTTTGTATCGCAGCCAGCGTCGGTCAAAAGCGCGTTGCCTTTGCATGCGGCATTCACTGCGGGCACTGAACCAAACCATGCGGCCACATCGCCCTGAACTTTCGCATCAAGCGAATGGTTGAGCCATGCGTAAGCACAATTTGGATGAGCAGCTTCAGCATGCATCATGGTTGTGTCGGCCCAGCCTGTGGCACCTTCTTCAGGAATAGTTGAAGCAATTGGCGTTTTCGCCATCACAGCCTTATCAGCCTGCAACAAATTAACTTGATACGGCCATGAGGATGACGCAACCACGCCTTCGGTTTTGAAGTCTTCAACTTGAACGGCTGCATCGCCCCAATAACGACCAACCAATGCGCGTTGACCCGTGGCTAAAGCGAGGGCTGCTGCATATTGGTCTTTGTTCAGTTCATAGGGGTTCTTAATGCCCAGTTCTGGCTTCTTGTGCATCAGATAAAGCGCAGCATCAGCAATGGCGATTGCGCCATAATAAGCTTGAACCCGGCCCTTGTTTGATTTGCCATCCGGCAGGATTTGTTCTTCAAACACAACTGACCAACTTTTTGGCGCTTCTTTAAATACGTTGGTGTTGTAAGCTAAAACATTCGGGCCCCATTGATACGGCGTACCATAGTGAACGCCGTCCACTGTGTGCCATGGTGCGTCTTGCAAGCGCTTATCAACGCCTGCCCAGTTTGCGATTTTCGTTACGTCGATGGCCTGAACTTTCTTGCCAGCGATCAAACGCAGCGAAGCATCGCCTGATGCAGTAACCAAATCGAATCCGCCTTGGTTCATCAGAGTGACCATTTCATCGGATGAAGCGGCAGTTTTTACATTCACTTTGCAACCTGATTCTTTTTCGAAACTTGTCACCCAGTCATAACCCTTATCGGTTTCGCCGCGTTCAATGTAACCAGGCCAAGCCACAATGTTCACTTCGGTTTCGTTAGCGGCGAAGGCAAATGTGCTAAACCCATTTGCTAAAATTGAAGTGCTGGCGCAGAGCGCGACCATTGTTGATTTTGTAAATTTCATATTTATTCTCCCTCAAGATCGCTATTGTTACGATCAAGTAATGTGGAGGTTAGCCCTGAATGCGATTGTGGATCAAGCGGCCATTGGCAATACTGGCTGAAAATGCCGCAGGTGGTGTGGTTATTGAAGATGGCGTGATCGTCGAAACTGTCGCTTCAAATGTTACACCAATTTATGATCAAGTGTTTGATGCCAGTCAGCATGTTGTAATTCCGGGTCTTGTGAACACCCATCATCATTTTTATCAAACCCTCACGCGCGCGCACCCAAATGCCATCAACAAAGAATTGTTTGATTGGTTGAAGGCGCTTTATCCACTGTGGGCGCGGCTCACGCCCGAAGTGCATCGAATAGCAACGCGATTGGCTTTGACTGAATTGCTGATGTCGGGCGTCACCACGACATCAGACCATCACTATATCTTTCCGGGCGGTCTAGATGATGCCATGGATATTCAAGTGGAAGAGGCACGGCATGTTGGGGTGCGGATGACAGTATCTCGCGGCTCGATGAATCTCTCCGAAAAGGATGGTGGCCTTCCGCCGGATTCTGTTGTGCAAGACCAAGATGCAATTTTGGCCGATTGCGAACGCGTGATTGGAAAGTATCATCAGCGCGACGCTGGCTCTACTATTCAGATTGCGTTGGCGCCATGTTCTCCCTTCTCGGTGACGCGTGAACTGATGCGTGAAACGGCAGCGCTTGCGGCCAAACACGATTGCCGTCTGCACACTCATTTGGCCGAAACGCGAGACGAGGATGATTTTTGCAAAGCCACTTTTGGGATGCGACCCCTCGATTATTTGGAAGACTGCGGATGGTTGAACAATCGCACGTGGTTGGCGCATGGCATTTATTTTAATGATGCTGATATCGCCAAGCTTGGCAAACATGGCGTGGGGGTTTGCCATTGTCCGACATCAAACATGACTCTTGCTTCTGGGCAATGCCGCACTTGCGAATTGGAGGCAGCAGGTGTTGCAGTAGGTCTGGGTGTTGATGGATCAGCTTCGAACGACTCATCAAACTTGTTGGAAGGGGTGCGCCATGCGCTCATGCTGAACCGTCTAACTTACGGCCAGAAGGTGACCCATCTTGATGCGTTCCGTTGGGCCACGGAAGGTTCAGCCAAATGTTTGGGGCGAGATGACATCGGCAAAATTGCGGTCGGCAAACAGGCGGACTTGGCAATGTTTAAACTCGATGATTTGCGTTTTTCAGGTGCTGGAGACCCAATCGCGGCGCTGGTTTTGTGCGGGGCACACCGAGCGAACCGCGTGATGGTGGCAGGAAATTGGAAATTAATTGACGGGCAACCCGTTGGAGTTGACCTAGGACAATTGCTTGAACAACATGGAAAAGCGGCAAAACGCTTCTTGGAAGTCATTTGACGTGGCAAATTGGCGTGTTATTGTTGATCAACAAAAAATTCCTCGGAGGAAAGATTCTTGACCAGTGTGAATGCACAAACAGCTGTGGTTGTTGATGATTTGCACAAATCATTTGGCCCCCTTGAAGTTTTGAAAGGTGTTAGCCTGACCGCGCGTCAAGGTGATGTGGTGTCAATGATTGGATCTTCGGGATCAGGCAAAAGCACATTTCTCCGTTGCATCAATTTTCTCGAACTTCCGTCGCGTGGGCGCATTGTGGTAACGGGTGAAGAAATTTTATTGAAACCTGGCGCTGATGGTAATTTGCACCCATCGGATCGTCGTCAAGTTGAACGGATGCGAACAAAGCTCGGCATGGTGTTTCAGAGCTTTAATCTGTGGCAGCATATGACAGTTTTGCAAAATGTTATTGAAGCGCCCGTTCATGTTTTGAAACTCAGCAAGAAAGAAGCTGTCGAGCGCGGCGAAGCATTGCTGCAAAAAGTTGGGCTGTTTGAAAAGCGCGATCAGTATCCAGCGTTTCTATCGGGCGGCCAACAACAACGCGCTGCGATTGCGCGGGCTTTGTGCATGGAACCTAAAGTGATGTTATTTGACGAACCGACATCGGCACTTGATCCGGAACTGGTGGGTGAAGTTTTGAAGGTGATCCGCGACTTGGCGGACGAGGGGCGCACCATGATTTTGGTGACCCATGAAATGAAATTTGCCCGCGATGTGTCTTCGCATGTGATGTATTTGCACAAGGGCATTGTGGAAGAAGAGGGACCACCCTCACAAGTATTTGGTTCGCCTAAAAGCGAGCGATGTAAGCAATTCGTTTCGAGCATTCACTAAGAGTGGGAAAACGGAGAATAGGATAGATTTGACGGGGAGAAAATTGGTTGAGTATAGCCTCATCCATTATTAAAATTTAGGGAGAATAAAATGAAATATACAGAAAATATTTTGCTTGCTGCCATCGCGGCAGGAACAATGTTTGCAGCGGCACCAGCCTATGCGGATTTAAAAATGGGTGTGGCGGCTGAGCCCTATGCTCCTTTCACCAGTCAAGATGCTTCAGGCAAATGGGTTGGTTGGGAAGTTGATTTCATGGAAGCGCTCTGCGCTGAAATAAAAGAAAAATGCGTTATTGAAGGTGTTGCTTGGGATGGTATTATTCCGGCCCTTCAAGCCAAGAAATTTGATGCCATCATGTCATCAATGTCGATCACGCCAAAGCGTGCTGAGACCATCAACTTCTCAAATATGTATTATAACTCAGCAGCCGTGTTGATTGCGCCAAAAAGCGATGACAAGGATTTTTCGCCTGATCATCTAAAAGGCAAGACACTTGGCGTTCAAGTTTCTACAACCCATGCTGCATATCTTGCGAAGTATTATGAGCCAAAGGGCGCGGTGATCAAGACCTATGCCACGCAAGACGAAGCGAATGCTGATTTGGCAGCGGGTCGTTTGGACTATGTGATGGCTGATGGCATCGCGCTTGACGCGTTTTTAAAGTCTGATCAAGGCGGTTGCTGTGAGCAAAAAGGCGCTGTTCCAATTGATATAGATGTTTTAGGGCCTGGCGTTGGCTTTGGCATTCGAAAAGAAGACACAGCACTTCTCGAAAAAGTAAATGCTGGCATTAAGGCATTGGCCGCCAATGGTACCATGGAAAAAATCACTGAAACGTGGAAACTGACTGGTAAGGTTGTTTTGCCGCCTAAAATGTAAAATACTTCTTCGGGCCGCCTTTAATGGGCGGCCCGTTTTTTGGGGCGATGAATTTTGATTTTTGCCGTTGCAGCACCACTCTCCGAGCTCCTGTCTTATGGTGATAAAGGCTATGGTGACGAGCTGTTTTGGGGCGCCGTAAAATCGGTCGAAGTTGCCTTTTTTGGCTATTTGATCGGGTTGGCGTTGGGCCTCCTTGGGGCTGTTGGAAAACTATCCGGCGGCAAATTTACCAAGATGATTTTAGAGGGCTACACGACTATTGTTCGGGCCGTGCCAGAATTGGTTTTAATCCTTCTGCTGTATTATGCTGGCACCGATAGTTTGAACGGTTTGCTCAGGGTTTTCGGCCAGTCTCCCATCGAAATAAATGGAATTGTTGCGGCGATCTTTGTGTTGGGATTTGTGCAAGGCGCTTATCACACAGAAGTGTTGCGCGCGGCCATACAAGCCATTCCAGTTGGCCAACTTGAAGCCGGAAAAGCATACGGCATGTCGCCCTTCTTGCAATTCCGCCGCGTCGTATTGCCGGCCATGTTACCCAATGCAATTCCAGGTCTTGCAAATCTTTGGCTCAATATCACGAAAGATTCCGCTTTGATTGCGGTGATCGGAGCCACAGAACTGGCGCTGGCCACAAGGCAGGCTGCTGGTGTGAGCAAGCAATATTTTGTGCTCTATCTCGTCGCACAATCGATTTATTTGACGATTTCGATCACTTCAACGCAACTGTTTGCATGGCTGGAGCGGCGCGTGCGCCGTGGCCAACCGAAATTAGCGTGAGGGCATAATGCGCTGGTCATGGCTGCTTGAATATTATCCCTATCTACTGCACGGGCTGGGCATCACGCTTTTTGTGTTGGTGTTTTCAGTTGTGGTTGGTTTTGCATTGGCGGTTCCAATTGGCTTAATTCAGGTCACAGGTTCTGCGCCTGCACGAATTATAGCCAATGGGTTTTGCAGTTATATTCGTGGCACACCTTTGCTGACCCAAATCTGGTTGCTTTACTATGGCGTTGGATCGCTATTTCCATTCATCCCCGGCATGCGCGAACATTTTATGTGGCTCATCAGGCTTGATGCAATCTACTATGGGTTGCTTGCCTTCACTTTGAGTTTTGCCGGCTATGAAGCTGAAATTATGCGTGGCGCCTTTTTATCAGTGCCACGCGGTGAACTGGAAGCAGCGCGGGCCTTTGGCATGAGCCCGTGGAAAGTGAATTCGCGGGTTTGGTTTCCGCGCGCGGTTATGCAAGTGTTGCCAACTCTCACAGGAGAGGTCATTGGCCAATTGAAATCAACACCCCTTATTTTCACAATTCCGGTTATGGATTTGATGGGGGCGACATCTAAAATTCGGCAAGATACATATATCACCTACGAGCCTTTGATTTTCCTTGCTCTTATTTACATGGTTCTAACCTTCATCATTACGCGTGGTTTTGGTTATCTGGAAAATCTGATACCCACTCGCAAATGATACATGAGAGGATCATAAGATATGCTTGTGAACTTGTGGCGATGCGCCGCGATTTTCACATGCATCCAGAATTGGCCTTTGAAGAACACCGCACATCTAAAATTGTAGCAGAAGAACTGAGACGTTTGGGATATGGTGTAACGACAGGTGTGGCCGGAACAGGCGTTGTCGGCACACTGGTCAACGGCACAGGCAGCAAAGTGATCGGTATTCGCGCTGATATGGATGCGCTTCCCATTCACGAAACCACAGGCCTCGCTTATGCCTCGCGCCATGTCGGCAAAATGCACGCATGCGGTCATGATGGCCATACAACAATGCTCCTCGGTTTGGCCCGATATCTTTCTGAAACTAAAAATTTTGACGGAACGGTTCATCTGATTTTTCAGCCTGCTGAAGAAGACATCAGTGGTGCATTCCGTATGGTGCAAGAAGGATTTTTTAAACGCTTTGCCTGCGACCAAATTTTTGCTTTGCATAACCTGCCGAATGAACCATTGGGTCAGGTGCGGGTTAGGGCAGGGGCGATAACAGCTTCAATAGCAATTGTTGATGTGGTTATTCGTGGGGTGGGCGGACACGGCGCATTTCCACATCAAGCGTTTGATCCAATAGTTGCGGCATCAAGTGCAGTCATGGCACTGCAGACTGTGGTATCGCGAAACACCGATCCGCTTGATCCCGTTGCTGTCACCGTCGGTGCATTCAATGGCGGTTCCTTGGCCACAGTCATTCCACAAACTGTATTATTGAAAATTGGTGTGCGCACCTGTTCGGAAACGACGCGCCTGATGATGGCAGAACGTATCCCCCTTTTATTCCAAGGCCAGGCCGCTTCCTTTGGCTGTGTGGCTGAAGTTGAATATGGAAAGGATATCATCTATCCCGCTTGCATCAATGATCTAAACGCTGCCAAGGCTGTTCGCGACACAGCGCTTGATATGGGGCAAAGCCCGTTGTCGATTGATCTTACGGGGCCGTACATGTTCTCCGAAGATTTTGCATTTATGCTTGAAGAAGTGCCAGGTGCCTATTTCGGCATTGGCAATGGGCCATCAAAAAATTTGCATGAATCGAGTTACGATTTTAACGACGAACTTTTGGTGCGCGGAACCCATTTTTGGGCGTCGCTGGTAGAGAAGCAGCTAAAAGCCTAGGCTGGGTTGCAGGAAATGGGCGTTGCAAGACATGGCAACGCGGTTCATTAAAGTTCCATGTCTACTACCGACCTCAAAACTCTACCAACTCAACTGTCCCACCGTGAAGTGATCTTGATCATTTCAGGCGTTGTCGTCGCCATGTTCTTGGCAGCACTCGACCAAACAATTGTCGTCACCGCATTACCCACCATAGGGCGCGCCTTGGGCAATCCTGAATATCTGCCATGGATCATCACATCCTATCTGCTGGCCTCCACAGCGGTCACGCCGCTTTATGGCAAAGTGTCCGACATCATCGGGCGGCGCGTCACGCTGCTGTTTGCAATTGGAGTATTCATCGTTGGTTCGGTTTTGTGTGCGCTTGCGCCGAGCTTGTTGATCCTGATCATTGCGCGCGCAGTCCAAGGCCTAGGCGGTGGTGGGCTTATCTCGCTTGCACAAACTATCATAGCTGACATCGTGTCGCCCAAGGAGCGTTCGCGCTATCAGGTTTTTATTGCGGGTGTTTATATGTCCGCGAGTATTTCGGGCCCGTTGCTCGGTGGTTTTTTTGCGGAGCATTGGCATTGGTCATTGATTTTCTGGATCAATGTGCCTCTGGGCTTGCTGGCTCTGCTTATGACCAATGGCTTGCTCAAAAAACTACCTCGTAATGAACGCCCGCACAGCTTGGATTTTTTGGGAGCTGCATTTATGACGCTGGCCAGCATCGCCATGATGTTGGCACTCAGCTGGGGTGGCATTCACTATCCTTGGATATCTTTGAATGTTCTGGGATTGTTTGCGGTGTCAGCATTTTTGTGGGCAGCATTCATGTTGCGGCTCAAAACGGCGGAAGAGCCATTCATTGCCTCAGACATTCTAGGAAATTCCGTTGTGGCCATGGGCACGATTGCTGTGGCGCTTGTGATGGGCTGCTACATTGCCATAACCGCATATTTGCCAGTTTATATGGAACTCACTTTTGGTCTGACAGCCAGCCAGTCTGGCCTTTCGCTCATTCCCTTTATGGCTGGAACAGTGATCGGAGCTTTCATCTCTGGCCGTTTCTTGGCCCATTCCGATCGCTACAAACGCCCCGCTACTTACGGTCTGCTGTTTTCAATCGCAGGCCTTTGTGTCCTGGCCGCGCTCAAAAGCACGCCCGGCATTTGGGTGGTCGAAATTTTGATGGCGGGTCTCAGCATTGGTCTAGGCACAATTTTCCCGACGACGACTGTTTCCATCCAAAATGCCGTCCAACCTTACCAAATGGGCACAGCCACTGGCGTTATGGGTTTCTTCCGATCATTAGGTGGCGCGTTAATCGTGGCCGCCTTCGGGGCCGTGTTATTCAGCCAAATCCCAAACCTATCCACCTTGCAAGAATCGTCGGGTGAAAAACTGGCGCAGATCGTGGCCAGCGGTGAAATCCACAATGCCTTCCGCCCGATGTTCGGCTTAGCTGCAGCCGTGTTGGCGCTTGCATTTGCGGCATTTAGCCAGATGCCCGAAAAGGCACTGCGGGGGAAGGTCAATGACTCGCAGGTAAATAAATAGCATTATACAAATGGAACTATTCATGCTGCTGGGCGTTCTTGACCGATGAATAAAATTTTTGGCGCGGCGGTTATCTTTCTTCAACTAGCAATAACATATCCGGCAATGTCTCAACAGATATTGACAATGCAGCAGATCAACGAAGCTGAATTCAGTGGTCAACTTCCGGAAGCAATGAGTGCTATCACCACAAAATTACAGATTTTGCTAGACCGCGCTGGTGCCAATCCTGGTGTCATCGACGGTATATTCGGAGATAACGTCACAAAAGCCATTCGCGGTTATGAAGAAATAAACGGACTTCATCCCACAGGGATCATGAGTTCCGATTTGTGGGCGCAGCTTCAATCGCCGGATGCGGTGACCAAAGTCTATGAAATTAAAGCAGAAGACGTGGAGAAACTCGTCGACTCAATCCCGACAGATTATGCAGAGAAGTCGACAATGCAATGGCTTGGATACACAAGTGGGGCTGAAGCCATTGGAGAAAAATTTCACATGGACAAAGACTTGCTGGCGGTTCTGAATCCAGGTGCAACTTTTATTGCGGGAGAAACGGTGCTCGTCGCCGATCCGGGAGCACCATTAACGAAGACAGTAACGCGCATTATCGCAGATAAGGCTAACAAACGGCTAGTCGTCTACGCAGATAGCGACAAGCCCTACATAATCTACCCTGCCACGATTGGTAGTGATGCCACGCCTTCGCCTGAAGGAACACATGAGGTCAGAACCGTGGCAGAATTTCCGACATACAGTTATAACCCAAGCGTCAACTTCAAGCAGGGCGAAAATACTGAAAAGCTTACAATCCCACCTGGTCCAAATGGTCCGGTCGGTTCAACTTGGATAGACTTGACCGAGCCGACCTACGGTATTCATGGAACACCCGACCCCGCCCAAATTTCCAAAACATCATCGCATGGTTGCGTCAGGCTAACCAATTGGGATGCTGCAGAGTTGGCTAAACTAGTAAAGCCCGGGGTCAAAGTAACTTTCGTTGATGGTATCGCCAGCCTTTATTGATCAAACTTCTTGTGTGATGCGTGCTTGAGTTACTGTCATATGGCGATCGTCGCTCTCCGCGGCTTCGATTTTGTTAAAGTGACAAAGTCAACGGTGCGGTTAAGGTCATTAAATTCTCTTAAATTATCAATGCCAAAACTCAAACGCTTATCCCGCCAAAACCAACGTCGTTTTCATGATGGGCTCAAAACTATTGTTGGGGTGGGTGCCCCAGATCGGAAGTCCTAATTCTGGAGTATGGCAAGGAATAGCAGGTTCACCGTACGCTGTCAAGAACTATTTGCTGTTGTAGGAGTATTTCCGCAAGTTGTTGTCATTAACCGCAAATCCGGAAATCGGCCTCAGGCCTGCGAAAAAAAACGCCGAAATTTTTTAATAAATTGGTGAGCCCAGCGGGATTCGAACCCACGACCCTCTGATTAAAAGTCAGATGCTCTACCGCTGAGCTATGGGCCCACACGTCACCGAACTTTATGTTGAGTCCGTGAAAG
>JAYVPZ010000504.1:0-12875 GCA_043757105.1 Aestuariivirga sp.
ATCAAATTGCACGGCAAAGAAATCGAAATTGCGTGTTCACCAGTGGACACAATAACTGTGGTCTGTGGCAACTCCCGAACTTGCACCAAAACCGGAAAAGCCATCACATCAGCCAGCTTTGATCTCGCAAAGCTCGAAACAGGTTGGCTCTTAAAAAAGCCCAGCCCGTGGTTCCGTGTGACGGTGATTGATCATGCAGGCAAACGCGCATGGAGCAATCCCTATTGGTGGGACGAGTTGCGCTGAAGCGCCACCAGCGCGAGTGCAAGAACACTAAAACCTGCGCCAATTAAAAACACCGGTGCTGCCCCTGCCCTATCCCAAACCACACCAGCCACGACGCTGGCCACCAATGTTGCAACACCGCTGACCAAAGCAAATACGCCATATGCTGTGCCGCGCAAATCCGCAGGTGCAGCATCAGCAACCAGTGTCGATAAAATGCCCTGCGTCATTCCCATATGCAGCCCCCAAATCGCCACCCCCACCATCACCATCATTGGTCCAGGTGCATAGGCCAACACCACATCTGCTAAGATCAAACTGATCAAGCCTCCAGCCAAAAGGCCGTTGCGCCCCAATCGATCTGAAAGCACCCCCGCCGGATATGAAGACAGCGAATAAACAACACTCATAACTACCATCACCAAAGGCACAAAGGCCAGTGTCATGCCAGATTGCGAAGCGCGCAACACCAAAAATGCTTCCGAAAACCGCGCCAGCATAATGGCAGCACCAAGGGCCGCCACAACCCAAAACGGTCGCCCCAAATTCTTGGCCGTGGCAAAATCAAATCCAGCCTTGCGCTTGTTGTCGTTGAACACAGGCGCTGGCTCTTCAACACCAAAGGCCAAAAGCAAAACCGCAATTAAGGCGGGAACACAAGCAATCCACAGCACACTGCGCAGATCCATCGCCCAAAGGCCAATCAGGATAACTGCAATCAATGGCCCGACAAAAGCCCCCACGGTATCAAGTGATTGCCGCAAACCAAAAGCCGCACCCCGAAGTTCGGGCGCCGTCATATCCGCTACCATCGCATCACGCGGCGCACCTCGAATGCCCTTGCCAATGCGGTCGGCAAACCGGGCGATAAACACGCCAGTCACCGAGCTGGCCAAAGGAAACAGCGGCTTCACAATTGTCGCCATGCCATAACCCAAAAGCGCCAAACTCTTCCGGCTTTTTAATTTGTCACTCAACACACCCGAGAACAGCTTTGAAATCTGCGCGGTTGCTTCAGCAATACCTTCAATCAACCCCAACAAAGTGGCCGACGCGCCAAGCGTGCCCACTACAAAAAGCGGCAACACCCCATGGATCATCTCCGAAGAAATATCCATAAACATCGAAACAAAGCCCAGCATCCAAACGCCGCGCGGAATATTCTTAAACATGCCCATCCCCTGATGCACTGGCGGTTGCCGCCAAGCCCTGATAATCTCCGCTTAAAGCACATGACGCAAGTTAAACAAATGACACTGGCGGTTGGTTTTGTAATTGTTGCCAAGTGTACAATAATCCTGTACAATACATCCATGGAAACGATCACCTATTCAAAACTTCGCGCCAATTTGAAATCTGCACTTGATCGTGCGGTGGATGACCATGAAGTGATTGTGGTTGAACGCGCCAAAGGCGGCGATGCCGTTTTGATTTCGCGCGAAGATTATGACTCGATGGCAGAAACGGCTTATTTGCTGCGCTCCCCCGCTAATGCCAAGCAGCTTCGTACCGCCATGAAACGCTCGAAAAAAGATCTGGTTGCATTTAAGTCTGTTGCAGCTCTAAATGCGCTTGGTCTTTGATCCAAAGGCTTTAAAGCATCTGCACTATTGGACTGAGATCGACAGGCGCAAGGCGCTGAAAATTCTAGACTTAATCGAAGCTTCATTGAAATCACCGTTTGAGGGCATAGGAAAACCTGAACCTCTCCGCTTTGATCTTGCGGGCGCATGGTCACGCCGCATCGATCAGGAACATCGACTGGTATACAAGATTGAGAAAGACGAGTTGCGCGTGATGTCGTGCAGGTATCATTATTGAGGAGTCTCTCCAAATATATAGAATTGAAGAACCAAGGAGATGAAATGACAATTGCCGCCGCTGGATATGTGTTGAATGTGCCGCCAGACAGGCGCGTGATACTGCTCACTGAAGCTGCAAATGGCGGCTCCTTTTATCGATCTACACCCTTCATTGCCGAGCCCGTTCCAATCTTTGAACATAGTCGTCGTGCGCCGCTCGTTGTCTTCGCCTCGTTTGAAGACAGGAAAATCACTCATATTTCGGAAGGGAGGAAAGGCACTTCTGCGGGCACGGGGCTCGTTCGCCTCAATATGCAGGATTTAAAAGCTCTCACACGCCCGATTACGTTCAACGAACTTGAGAGTGGAGTTCCGAAAAGGTTTTTGGCCCACCTCAAACGAGTGTTGGCAAGCGGCGGCATATTGCCACCCAGAACCTTCGGCGCATTTGTTGATCGCATTTTGGAGCTCGATGCATCGCTTAGTGAGCATTTAGCGCGCTTTTCGGAAAGCCGCCGCGAAGTCTTGAGGAACTTTAAACCGATCGAAAAAGAAAACCTCGCATTTCAAAAAGAGGCGCTTGGGGCTGCTCTAGAGATTAGTGGCCTTTCAAAAGATGAGCTTTTGAACTGGCAACCCGTTAAAGGTTCACAACAGTCCTTTCTCGATGGACTTCCGAACGCTACAGTCCGCGAAGATGCGATGTTGTTGGCAGATTTCTCGAACGTGCCTGGCTTCGATGGGATCGGCGAAGTCACACATTACGGATCGAAGGTTTTCACTAAATTGGAACACCCCGCCGTTCGTTTAACTGTCATCATGGCCAATCGGCTACCACTCGAACAACAAACAGGGGCAGATTTAATCTATTTTAATGAAACCTATCGCTCGTTTGTCATGGTTCAATACAAAGCAATGGAGAAAGGCAACGATCAGCCGGAATTTCGATGGCAAGCGAATGATCAATTTGTCAAAGAGATCGCCCGGATGGACTCATTGCTTGCGCAACTCAATAAAATACAATCGGGCAAGGACCCGGATGGCTATCGGTTCTCAAACAATCCGTTCTTTTTGAAATTTTGCCCGCGTGTCATTTTCAACCCAGACGACAAAGGCTTGTTCAAGGGCATCTATCTGCCACTTGATCTCTGGAAACATGCAGATAACGCAGGCAGGTTCAAGGGTGTCAAGGGTGGCAAAGTGCTTACTTATGAAAATACTGGTCGAAAAATTAACAATTCGGAATTCGTTAGCATCGTTTCAAGTTCTTGGGTCGGCACCTCGATCGAGCAATCTGCCATCCTCGGCCCGCTGATCCGTCAAGTTTTGGCCTCAGGAAAGACAGTAACATTAGCGATTAATCATGCATTGCATATCAGCGAGGATACCGAGCAGATAGATTGACTTGCTTTTAGCACCCCTCGCCTCCCCAGTCCTTCCATGCTATTGCAGCGCAGCAATTCAGGAACTTGAAATATGGCCATTAAAACCCGCACCGAAACCGACACCTTTGGCCCGATCGAAGTTGACGCAACCCGTTATTGGGGTGCGCAGGCGCAGCGGTCTTTGCAGAATTTCAAAATTGGTTGGGAGAAGCAGCCAGCCTCAGTGGTTCGTGCATTAGGTATTATCAAACGTGCCGCTGCCGAGACGAACATGGGCCTTGGTCATTTGGACAAGTCTATCGCAGCCGCAATCATCAACGCCGCGCAAGAAGTCATCGAAGGCAAACTCAATGATCACTTCCCCCTGGCGGTTTGGCAAACAGGATCTGGCACACAGTCCAACATGAATGCCAATGAGGTCATTTCAAACCGTGCCATTGAAATGCTAGGCGGCGTGATGGGGTCAAAAAAGCCGGTTCATCCCAACGACCATGTGAACATGAGCCAGTCTTCAAACGATACTTATCCTACGGCCATGCACATCGCCTGCGTGGAAGAAATTCACCACCGCCTTTTGCCCGCCCTGCAACATTTGCGGAACGCCTTAAACGACAAAGCAAATCAATGGGCCAAGATCATCAAGATCGGCCGCACCCACACGCAAGACGCAACACCCGTCACATTGGGCCAAGAATTTTCAGGCTACACCCAACAAATCCAAAACGGCATCGCCCGTATCGAACAATCTTTGCCGATGCTCATGCAGCTGGCACAAGGCGGCACCGCTGTGGGCACTGGCCTTAACGCACCCGTGGGTTTTGCTGAACAAGTGGCAGAAGCGATCGCTAACATTACCCGCCTGCCCTTCACATCGGCGCCTAACAAATTTGAGTCTCTGGCAGCTCATGACGCAATGGTCATGACGCACGGTGCGATAAACACCGTCGCAGCCTCGCTTTTCAAAATCGCCAATGATATTCGCTTTCTCGGTTCCGGCCCACGTTCAGGTTTAGGCGAATTGCAACTGCCGGAAAATGAGCCAGGCTCATCCATCATGCCCGGTAAGGTAAACCCCACGCAATGCGAAGCTCTGACCCAAGTCTGCGTACAAATCTTTGGCAACAACTCCGCCATCACTTTTGCCGGCAGCCAAGGCCATTTTGAACTCAATGTGTTCAATCCCGTCATGGCCTATAATTTTCTGCAATCGGTTCAATTGATGGCCGACGCCGCCACCAGCTTCACAGAAAATTGCGTACAAGGCATTGAAGCCCGCGAAGACAATATCAAAGCAGCTCTTGATCGTTCATTGATGTTGGTAACTGCACTGGCCCCCAAATATGGCTATGACCGCGCCGCTAAAATCGCCAAGACGGCCCATAAGAACGGGACAACTTTGCGCGAAGAAGCGGTCAAAGACGGCATCACCGAAACTGAATTTGATTTGATCGTCCGACCTGAAAATATGTTGGGGCCAAAGTGAGCGCCGACCTGATCAACCTCAAACGCGCACGCAAAAATAAGCTCCGCGATGAGAGTAAAAAACAAGCCGAGCAAAATCGCGCCAAGTTTGGGAAAACCAAAAACGAGAAAATTTTGTCAGAATTTGAAAAATCAAAAATGAGTATGCTGTTGGATGGTAAGAAACGAGATGTTTGAATTCTTTGACTCCGATCCACCAACGCCGTCATTCTCGCAAAGGCGGGAATCCATCACAATTGGAAATCTTATTTTGAATGGATACTCCGCCTGGGCGGAGTATGACGCTTCATTGGTTTACTTCCGTTCATTAAAAAAAATGAACAAATTCTGATG
Organism: Aestuariivirga sp.; assembly: GCA_043757105.1. Taxonomy (GTDB): domain Bacteria; phylum Pseudomonadota; class Alphaproteobacteria; order Rhizobiales; family Aestuariivirgaceae; genus Aestuariivirga. The sequence goes on from JAYVPZ010000504.1 coordinate 5,228, forward strand.
CCTAATGATTTAAAGCGCTCGCTTACAATAGCTGGCCATCGCACATCAATTTCACTCGAACCAGAATTCTGGGAGTCGCTTAACACCTATGCTACCCAAGAACACAAATCCATTGCTGCTCTCGTCAGTGAAATTGATCAATCGAGAGGCGCTAAAAACCTTTCAAGCGCAATCCGAGTCTGGGTTCTAAAACGCCTACAAAGCTAATTGCCCTTTGCCCTTCGCAACAATTGCGGATATTCAATTTTATCAATTGCTGTGGACGCATCAATTATTGCATCCATCTCTGCTTGTCGCCGCGCGGCATCAACCACACGCTGCGCAGCATGAACTTTCATCTCACGTAAGCGCAATCGCAATTCAAGGCGCTGGGCTTGATAGGCCGCAAATTTAACTTGATCAGCTTGCGTCTGCGCTACTTCGTCAGCCACTATTTTTTCTTGCTCTTTTTTCACACGGTCAAGCTCGGCCACATCCCGCGCGATAAACGCATATCCAAGTTTTGCGGAAATGGCGGACGTATCGCTGCGCCTGATCATTTCACCTGGTGGCCCTTCATAACGAATTCTCAATTCCGGCAGATCAGCCCTCACCTTTGATGATAGAAGAATTTCAGTTTTTATCTGATTGTTCGATAAATCAACACTCGGCGATATTTTCACCTCTGCCGCATTAAACGGCACGTCGACAGGCTCACCAACAGCTAAACCTTTAGTTATCACGATGCCACGTTTCCGGTTTCCTAAAGCAAAGCCAGGCCCCTTCATTAAGTCATCAAATGCCTGCTGCAATCCGCTTGCATCCTTGGCCAAATCAAGTTTCTGATAAAATGTTTCTGGCGATATTTCTGTAAGGGCCGCATCACTCAGTTGATAAGTTCCATTGCCCTCAAGTTCCGAAAGTGCCGCCTGCGGGCTTCGCCCTTGCCCTTGAAACTTGCCATCTAAAATCACACGGCCTGTCATAAAGCCAACACCACCATTTTGCGCTAGTATGGGGGCAATAGAAACACTACCATGCCCTGCACCTTCAAGCACAAAGCTTTCACTCGCCTTGCGCAGTGTCAAATCGAGCATAAACGGCTCTTGGTCTTCATCATGAGAAGCAATTGAAACACTCCGGCTGCCCGGTTCAAAGCCAATGCCTACCACAGCATCTTTCAATATCGAATCTAAATTATGAAGCTCAGCAGGCCGCAGCCAAATTTCACCGCGCCAACCAGAGGCCACCGAATTTGAAAACCCTTCAGCGAGATTTGGCTGAACATTAAGCCAAGGCATGAATACACCTGTTAGAATAGTAGACACATCTAAATTTTCCATCGCGATATTCGCATTGATTGCTCCTTCAGCGCTAACGCTCCCCTCGCCTGAAACCTTCTGCACACCAAAATTTCCGCTCAAAGAACTAAACATCAATTTTTGATCAACAGTTGCAAGATTAGTTTTTAAGGTCATTGGACCGGTAAAAAATTTCAGATGGTCAAGGCCAATGCTTTTACCCAATACTGTACCATCATCGGATGTCAGATATGCCACACCATCAAATGCGGAAAGCTTTTCGTTAGGTTTGTAATGCCCATCAAAGCCAATCTCGGCATCAAATAGCTCACCTTTAAAAACCGAATTGTAACCGACGGCGTTCGCCCCTGTTACAGTCAATGAAATCTTGCCAGGCCCACTTCCCGCTGTATTCGGAGAAAATCCAACTAATCGCGCCAAGTCACCACCATCAGCCGAATTCAATTCAGCCGAGAGACCTACATTTGCACCGCGGCCTTTGCTGATATCTTTCACGTCACCACTGAGTGAAATTTGCAACGGTCCACTGACACCTGTTGCCCCAAAAGTAATCTGCGGCTCCTTGTCCCCCGGGCGAACAGAAACGTCCGCTTGCAAATCTGTGCGGCCCAACACACTGGCCCAGCTAGGGTCAGTCGCTTTCGGAAAAGCACCTACCAACCGCAAGAACCCACGCGGATTTTCCGCTTGCACAGTCAGCTTCACATCACCCGACGGCCCATCAGGGCCCATCAACACCAAACCATTGCCCTTCACGCGCGCCCCCTCAACCGAGCCAATGTCAAGGGTTTTGATTTCAAAGCCACTGAAACTCGACGCAAAATCCAGCGCCACATCCCGCGCTTCCACACCGTTTAAATGCAATTTGTTGGCCTGAATAGAAATCCGCTTATCAAAACCTAATTGATCAGCGGCCACTGGTGCACCAAGCGCTACTCCTAAGATATTTGCGCCACGCAGAGATATAAAATTATCTAAATCCAAATTTTTCGAATTCAACCGTAAATCTACAGAAGGCAATTTGCCGATCGCAACAGCAAGCTCCGCCGTTCCCGCCTCGCCATCCAATTCATATTTCAAATTTTGAAATCCAAACCGTCTATCAGACCAAGTCACATCAGATTGAGCTTTCAACCGTCCGCGAGATCCCGTCCAAAACTTCGCAAGTTCAGATTTTCCTTCCGGCCATAACCATGAAACCAACGCGCGGGTGTCGTTGCTTTCAACAGCCAGCGTGCCACCAAGTTCTGCTGCACCCTCGCCCGGAAATGCAATTCCATCAAATTTCATTGCGCTGCGTCCCGGCAATCGAGCCGTCAAATTTTGAATGCGTATTGCGCCTTGTTGCGCCGATGTACTGAGCCTAACATTTTCCAACGTCTCACCCGCCGCCGAAAGCGAAGCCACATCAAGATCAGCAGTCAAATCAAGCCTCTCTGGAAACTCAGCAATCACCCGGTTCAGCATTGCCATTAAGCCGCCCGCCCGCCAAACACGCAGCGACTGACCACCGACTAATTTATCAAGATCAATCCGAGGCGATGAGAGCGTAACGTTTGCATCAATGCCACGGTCAAAGGCTACGTCAGCCGATCCTTCAACAAGCGTGCTGCTGTCTTTGTTATCTGCCGGAACAATATGAATCTTATCAAACTTCAAGCCATGAAAGCTGGCTGTCACATCGGCCTGCATCTGCAACGGTTTAAAGCTTTGATCAAGGCTTTGCCTGCCATCATCAGTAACCACAGGTTCAAGCCTTATCTTGCCGAGCAATTGGCCGTCAGTCTCAGTTCCATCAAAAACAAAGGCCGGCAAGGAACCATCGCTTGGCGTAATTTTAAACCCAAACTTGAAGGGCTCATTGGCTTTCCACTCGGAGCTGGAGAAAGTGAGATCAATCGGAACATTGTTATTTTGCGCGGTGCTGCGCATCCGCCATGGCCCTTCTAATGCAGAAGCGGAAAGCACAGCATTGACATGCTGAACAACGGTTTCAAAATTTTGCCCGGCATCGCGAACTGTAATCGTTCCATCATTTAGCCTGACTTGTTCTAGTTTAACTTTTTCAAACAACCGTGATTTGCCAAGTTGAAAAACCCAATTGCCATTGCCCTCAGCATTGCGTGAAACAATAAATGAAGGTTGATCGAGTTCAATGGACTCCACCTGCACTTCGCCATTAAACAGTCCACCCAAAGCCAGTTGAACGTTAATGCGCTTGGCATTCAGCATCGATTGCTCAGAAAAGCCTTTGGGATTTGCAATACTGACGTCTAGCATTTCTAACCTTGGCCAAGGAAATAACCTTACTGAAATGGGCCCACTAATTGCCACTTCACGCCCTGTTACAGTGCGCCCCCACGCTTCAAGATTATCGCGGTAGCTGTTCCAATTCACGACAAACGGTGCAACCAGTGCCGCCACAACGGCAAGCACCAGCAAAATGCCGAAATAGAAAATGGGTGATTTCCAGATGCTCATGGGTATCAGATTAAGCCTTGCCCAAGGAGTCGCAAGTCATTGCGACAAGTTCAAGGCGTAAATCTACATGCCGGCATTCTTTCCAGGATTCATGATGTTCAGCGGGTCAAGTGCTGATTTAATCGCCCGCATCACGTCTAAACCATTGCCATGTTCTAAAGCCAAATATTCACGCTTGCCACTGCCAATGCCATGCTCGCCAGTGCATGTGCCACCCATGGCCAAAGCCCGCTTAATCAAACGCTCATAAACCGCCTTCACGCGTTTAACTTCCGCCACATCTGAGCGATCACAAAACAACACCACATGAAAATTTCCGTCACCAACATGGCCAATGATCGGGCCATAAATATTGTTGTCTTCCAAATCCCTTTGTGTCTCTACCACACACTCCGCAAGCCTTGAAATCGGCACGCACACATCGGTGGCGATGGATTCCTCCTTGCCCGGCTTCAATGATTTTGTCGCCCAAAACGCATCATGCCGCGCCTGCCAAAGCTTAGTGCGATCTTCTTCTTGCGTGGCCCATTCTATCGGCCCTGCACCAAATTCTCCGGCAATTTCGGCAAACATCTCAGCTTGTTCAGTTGTACCCGCCTCGGTGCCATGAAATTCCACAAACAATGTGGGGCCAACAGCCATAGTCAATTTTGAATATGCGTTAATCGCCTTGATATGCTCGGCATCCACCAGTTCAATTCGCGCAATCGGAATGCCCATTTGGATCACCTGAATGGCTGTGTTGCAACAGGCCTCTACTGATGGAAACGTACTAACCCCAGCTTTAATTGATTCTGGAATGCCGTAAAGTTTCAGCCCCACCTCGGTGATAACACCCAGCGTACCCTCCGATCCCACCATCAGCCGTGTCAGATCATAACCCGCCGATGACTTGCGCGCCCGGGTGCCCATGCGCACGATCTCGCCATCGGCCATCACCGCCGTCACACCCATAACATTCTCGCGCATTGTTCCATAGCGCACCGCGTTGGTGCCGGAAGCGCGTGTAGCGGTCATGCCACCGAGACTTGCGTCCGACCCCGGATCAATCGGGAAGAACAAGCCTTTGTCGCGCAAGTAAGTATTCAGTTGTTTTCGTGTCACACCCGCCTGAACCCGGCAATCCAAATCCTCAGCATTTACTTCCAAAATCTGATTCATCTGGCTGATATCAATGCAAATTCCACCATACGGAGCTGTAAAATGCCCCTCCAGCGAAGTGCCCGCTCCAAATGGAATGATGGGAACCTGCAAACGCACACAAACCTGAACAATCGATTGAACCTCCTCGGTGCTTTGCACAAACGCCACAGCATCCGGCGGTATCCCCGGATTCCAAGTTTGATCCTTGCCATGATGTTCACGCACAATCAGCGCTGTGGACAACCGCTCCCCAAGAATCTGACGAATTTCCAATATGGCTTGATTTGCGTTATTCATGATCAATCCAATATCACAGCCACAGGAAAATTAAATGCCCAAACCCTTTATCGGCGAACTTCAAACAGTCAAAAACCAATGGACCGACTATAACGGCCACCTCAACATGGCATATTACGCCGTGATGTTTGATAAAGCCGCCGAGCATTTATTTTGGGGCTTCGGCCTTGGGCCAGACTATGTAAAACAAACCAATTGCTCGTTCTTCACCCTCGAAACCCACACCACCTACGCTCATGAAATCCACGCAGGCGACGTGGTGCGCATCGAAAACCACATCATCGATGCCGACCATAAGCGCGTGCATTATGTGCAGCAAATGTATCACAACGAAAAAAACTTCCTCTCCTGTGTCTTGGAGGTCATCATCGCGCATGTCGACCTGAACCAAAAAAAAACCGCTGCATTTCCAACTGAGATTCAGGCGAAGATTGATGCGATGTTGCTAGCCCACAAAGCTCTAACCCTGCCACCGCAAGTAGGCCACAAAATCGGTATCCCAAGAAAGTTGTGATTTGACATGTTAAAAACATGAAATTATGTTTCCCACATGAACAAGTTTGTACAAATCCGAAATATCCCAGAAGAAAAACACCGAAGGCTCAAAGCCAGAGCTGCATCAAAAGGCATGAGCATTTCTGACTACGTTGGAAAGTTAATCGACAAAGATATTGAAAAGCCTTCAATCGCAGAATTCTTGGCATTGATGAAGACCAGAGAACGCGTGCATCTCGTTCCGAGCGCAGAAGAACTTATTAGAGAAGACAGAGATAGCCGTTCGTGATCGTCGTCGATGCCTCAATCGTCCTCAAAGTTTTTATGGATGACCTGAAGGATTTGGAAATCGAAAGAAAACTTGAAGTCAGCGAAGGTTTGATCGCACCTAAAATCATTGATGTCGAAGTCATGAATGGACTAAGAAAAAATCTGAGGCTGGGGCATATCTCAGAAATTCGAGCAGCTCAGGCTATTATCGATCTGCAAAATTTTCCTCTCGAGCGTATGGACACGACGCTGCTGATTAATCGAATTTGGCAACTCAGAAATAATTTCACACCTTATGATGCTTCATACGTGGCTCTCGCCGAAGATTATCAAATCCCATTCCTCACGCGCGATCAAAAACTTGCTTCGGCAATTAAAGCTCACACCAAAGTCGAACTCATCTAGCCCCTGCCCCATAACCGTCACACTCCCGTAAAACTAATGGCGCATTCAACCCTCATCAATGGTTCCAACAAGGAATCAAAGGGAGGTGTAAAATGGTCAACACAGGTTATGCACATTTTGCCGAAGCGCTGGTTTTCGCCCATGGCAAACAAGCCCTTGGTGAAGCCGCCCGTCACGCCCTGCTCTGGGAACGCTCAGGCGACACTGAAACTGCCGAAACATGGCGCAAAATTCAAAACGAAGTGAAGGCACAATTTGCCAATCCAAGTTACGAACAATTGCGTCATTGCGCCTGATATTCGGCTTGTAAACCTCTATATAGGGATCATGAGAATCGTGATCCCCAATGTCCAATAATCCAATCGACCTCAGCGACTTTGACGACGAGCCAGCGCCCACCCCTAAACCGGGCAGCATTTCTGCACGCGCCATGGGCACTGGCGGCGAACCCGCTTACCTCAATGGCCTAAACCCAGAGCAACGCGAAGCTGTGCTGCGCATTGATGGGCCATTGCTGGTTCTTGCTGGTGCAGGCACAGGCAAAACCCGCGTGCTGACCACCAGGCTCTCACACATTCTCACTACACAAAAAGCGTGGCCCAACCAAATCCTCGCCGTCACCTTCACCAATAAAGCCGCGCGCGAAATGAAAGAGCGCATCGGCCACCTGATCGGTGGCATGGTGGAGGGCATGACGTGGCTTGGAACCTTCCACGCCATCGGTGTCAAAATCCTGCGCAATCATGCCGAGCTGGCAGGCCTGCGTTCTGGCTTTTCTATTCTGGATGATGATGATCAAGTGCGTTTGCTCAAACAACTCATTCAAGCTGAAGGCATTGATGAAAAACGCTGGCCTGCGCGTGCGCTCGCCAATGCCATTGACGGCTGGAAAAACCGTGGGTTAACCCCCGATAAAGTTCCGCAAGGCGAGGCCTATTCATTTGCCAATGGCCAAGGCGCTAAACTTTACGCGGATTATCAAGCCCGCCTCAAAACCGTCAATGCCACAGACTTTGGCGATCTGCTACTTGAAGTGTTGCGCATCTTCCAAAACCACCCAGATATTCTGAAATCGTACCAGACAAAATTCAAATATATGCTGGTCGATGAATATCAAGACACCAACGTGGCGCAATATCTCTGGCTGCGCCTTCTCGCGCAAGGCCATAAAAACATCTGCTGCGTGGGTGATGATGATCAGTCGATCTATGGCTGGCGCGGCGCTGAGGTTGATAACATACTGCGCTTCGAAAAAG